>DATJKO010000589.1:0-8403 GCA_035491355.1 Pyrinomonadaceae bacterium | reverse complement strand
AGGAACGATTGCGTCCGCCAACGAAGTTGTGCCTGCTTCGGCCGGTGCTTTTTGTCCGGCGGGAAACTTCGTGAGCGCAGCTTCCCGGCCGAGATCGGCAAGCCTGATCATCGAGACGAATTCATCGCCGGCCGATCGAATGTAAGCGAACTGACGACTGAACGTGATTTGATCCGCACCTTTTCCTACCGCAACATTGTGAATGACACGGTTCGACGACGTGTCGATCACTTGCACCGTGCTCGTGCGCGGGTTGAGAGCAAAAGCGTAACGTCCGTCGGGCGAGATACGAATTGAGCGCAACCCAGGCTGCCCGTCAAGACGCGCCAACAAATCATGCTTTGGTCCGCCAAAAACGCCGATCGCTCCGTCACTTTCGTAACCCACGTAGACCGCCTTGCTCAATGACGAGTATGCAATTGCTACCGGTTGTACGCCGGTGCTGATATTCGCGACCTGTTCACGTTTGCGGACATCGATAACGGCAAGCGATCCGTCTTGATTGGTGACGTAGGCGATTGTGTCGTTGTCGTTCAGTGCAATTTCGTGGTGGCCACCACCGGTTCGGAAACTCCCAATCGACCGATTCGCAGCGGTGTCGATCACCGTCACACCGCCTTGATCCCGGTTCGCGGCGTCGTTTCCTACCCACAGGTAACGACCGTCATGCTGCAAAACAACACGACCTGGTTTCTCACCGGCATCGACGTTCGCCAGCACTTTCCAGGCACGCACATCGATGATCGCGATCTGATTTACCTCGGGCATCGAGACGTAGAGCCGTTTCCGGTCGCTACTCAGCACCCAGTCTTCGCCGGGACTCTTCAGTGGAACGAGCGTGTAGAGTTTGCTGCCGCCGAAACCAATCAACGGATCGATCACCGAGATGTTTGGCTCGTTGTTGAGGGCGAGGATGAAGTAGGCGTTCAGGTCGAGGGTCGGGCGTTTCGTGAACGACGACTGTAAGAACGATTGCACTTTTTCCCGGCACGCGCGCGCCTCTGAGACCTGCGTCGTCAGTCGCTGATCGATCCATGCCACCGGTCGCAAGTTGCTCAGCGGCACGCTGCCATTCGTACCCGAGATCTTGAAGCGGATCGTGGCTTCTTCGCCGACCATGGGGGCTGCTTGCGTCGGGCGAACGGGTTCGACGCTGAACTCGATCGTGATTCCTTCGGCAGTGAAGATCTGCGGCGTCGCGCCGGGTTTTGGTATCGGCGCCCTGTCCTGTGCCCAACTTTGCGCCTTTGCGCCCTTGCGGGAGAACATTGCGTGCGCTCGTGGATTTTCCCGCAAAGGCGCAAAGGCGCAAAGAGAGATTTCTCGAGCAGGCGCGAACGGAACTAACAGTAGTAGGCAGCCGAGGGTTAAGAATCTATAAAGCATATTTTTTTAAGAAAGAGTGCCTGGGAGTGAGTAAATTGCGAAAAGGCGCGGCAGTTTTGGGCTGCCGCGCCTAATCTAATGTGGTCATCGTCCTCACCCCGACAACCACTTGGATGGAAGGATTCACCAACCACCCTGATTGACCCAGACTATAGCGACCTGCGACGGCAAATGCAACCGTCTTCCGCATATAAGATATGCCTGTCAGCATCATCAGAATTCATGATGAACGGAAGATTGCGCTCCACACCCACATCGTCAGGAAGAACCCATAAAAAATGGCTAGAGCGACGAGCGCGACACGGCGCCACATCGGCGGCCGCAGTTCGACCGGGAGCAGCCGCGTGTTGATGTAAAGCAGGTGGATTGAACTGATAATGAAGACGATCCCCGCCATGTTCGCGCCGAGTGCCAGCAGGATGATCGGTTGCGTGAGGCGCATAGCCAGGATGCCCCACAAAGAGATGACCGTCAGCGTCACGTAATAAACAACGCGCACGTCGCCGCCGCGCCAGCGCCGGATCCGGGCACTCCCGGTCCAAAGAATGTCCGTGATCGCTCGCGTCATCGCATCAAGGATGTCGAGCTGTGTCTTGAAAAGGATCCAGACGCCGAGCATCGCGATGCACGAACCAAAAATCGCACCCTTCTGAGCGCCGACGGCCTGCGCCAACGCCGCCGCGACGCCGAGCCCACGAATCTCCGTTCCGGCAGGTACGAACGTCACGTAAAGTAACGCCGGCAACGCCATACCGAGCACCGCGCCGGTGAAGTAGACGCCCCATTGATCCACCCGCACGAGCCGCCACCAACCTTCCCAACGCTCGAGTGCAGTTTTATCCGGCTTGAAGGTGCTGCCCGAGTGCGCCAGCGAGATCTTCTTGCCACCAACAGCCGCGGGAATGAATCCGACGACACTGCTCATGCCGTAGCCCTTGTCGCGAGCCCAGTTTCCTAACGTAAGATTCGCCACTCCACCACCACCAGCGTATGCGGCGAACGCGCCGATCAGAAAGAAGTCAGCGCCGACCGGCACGAATTGAAACTTGCCCGTATTCAGATCGAAGCCCGCAAAACCAGCCAGCCCGGCCGCCCAGGTCACAGCAGGAACAAACATCAAGGCGAGTATCCCCAGGCCTCCGATGATCAGCGCGACCATGATCCAGTTCAGGTATTCCAGCGTGCGTTCGATGCGACGCCCGACCATCAAAACCATCGCGCACATGAGAAAGAGCCCGACACCTATGAAGTAGACGGTTCCCGTTTCAGCCGCGCCCGGAAGACGTTTCGCCCAGAGATAAAACATCGCGCCCGCGGCCGCGCCGGCCCAACCGGGCCACCCCATTTGCAGGAAAAACAGAATCGAATAGAACCACGCCCAGAAGGTCGAATGCGGACGCGTGCGCATGAAACCGGTGAAGACCGGCTCGCCTGTCGCCAGCGTGTAACGCATCACCTCGATGTTCAGTAACGTTTGCAACAGCGCGGCGACGCCGACAACCCACAGCAGCGACAACCCGTATTTCACGAATGCCGCGGGTCCGAGCAAAAACTCACCACTGCCGATCGAAACACCCAGCGCGATCACGCCTGGTCCAATCGCGCTGAACCAACCGAACCCGCGTGGACGTGGCGCCTCCGGCAGTTCATCAATGCGCCAGGGATCGAGACCGGAACGTGCTTCCGGCGGGTGCGATTGCTGACTAACGGTTTCGACTCCCAGGGGTGTCGTCATATATGATTCGCCTCAGTCTGTGTCGCTAAACGCATGAACCAAGCTGTTCGAGTCAGGATCGCCGACCCATCCGATGCAAGGCAGATAATGGCAGTTATCAACTCCGCTTTTCGTATCGCGGAGGAATTCTTTTGTTTTGAGGATCGGATCACGCTGGAAGAAGTCGAACGACTCTTCACTAACGGCACATTTCTCGTCGCCGAGAGTGACAATGTACTCGGCGGATGCGTTTACGTCGAGCGTAAAGATGGCGATCGGTCGTACCTCGGTCTGCTCTCGGTCGACCCTGCGCAGCAGCAAGGTGGAGTCGGTTCGTTGTTGATGAACGCCGGCGAAGCGCATTGTCGCGACTGGGGATCTCGCTTCATGGATATTTGGATCGTAAATCTCCGGACGGAACTGGCGCCGTTCTATCAGCGACGTGGCTACGCCGAGACGGGCACACTTCCCTTTCCGCCCGAAGTGAAAACAACGCAGCCGTGCCACTTTATCACGATGGCAAAGGCGCTCTAAGTATCGAATAAAACCGTGGCTCCGAAGAAAGACGACACGACCGAGACCCTGACGATCGACGGGCGTGAGGTCCGCATCACCCATCCTGACAAACCTTACTTCACCAAACAAACCCAGGTTTTGAAAATTGATTTGGTTCGGTATTACCTTTCGGTTGCACCCGGCGCTCTGAATGGAATCCGCGATCGGCCGATTGTGTTGAAGCGGTTCGTTGATGGCGCCGAGGGTCAGCCCTTTTATCAAAAGCGCGCGCCGACGAACCGGCCCGAATGGTTGCGCACAGTCACACTCTCTTTTCCTTCCGGTCGAATAGCGGAAGAGGTTGTTGTCGATGACGACGCGGGGCTCGCGTGGATCGTGAATCTCGGTTGTGTCGAACTCCATCCGCATCCGGTTCGCTCAGGAGATCTCGATCATCCGGACGAGTTGCGGGTCGATCTCGATCCCGGGCCGGGTGTTGCTTGGGATGACGTTCGTGTTGTCTCACTTGAAGTGAAAGCGCTGCTTGAAGAGATGGGACTGCGCGGTTGGCCCAAGACGAGTGGCTCGCGCGGCATGCACGTCAACGTCAGGATTGAACCGCGGTGGAACTTCAGCGAAGTACGACGTGCGGCGGTAGCGTTGTCGCGCGAGATCGAACGCCGTGTGCCGAAGCTGGCGAGTTCGAAGTGGTGGAAAGAGGAGCGGCATGGCGTGTTCCTCGACTACAACCAGAACGCGAAGGATCGCACGACATGCTCGGCTTACTCGGTGCGCCCGCTGCCCGATGCGCGCGTGTCGATGCCGCTCGAGTGGAATGAAGTGACGGAGTGTGACCCGGCTGATTTCACGATCCTGACCGCGCCGAAGCGTTTTGCGAAGATTGGCGATCCGCATGCGGAGATGGACCAGGCCATCGGATCGCTCGAGCCATTACTGGAGTTGGCGGATCGCGATCAGGCGTCGGGACTCGGCGACGCACCGTGGCCGCCGCACTTTCGCAAGATGGACGGTGAAGCGACGCGTGTCGCACCTTCGCGTGCGAAAAAAGCGGCCGCGAAAAAACCGCGGACAAAGATGCCGCTAATCGTCGTAGCGAATTCGCCTGATAAAGAAGCGGCGTTAGCAGGTCTGGAGCGTTGGCAGAAGAAGCACAAGAAAATCGCGAAGTTGATTAAGGTCGAGGACGTGTTGGTCGACTCGATGCGCGGGCGATCGTCCACGTGGACACGCATCCGGGTAAACCTGCGCAACGTTCCCGAAAAACTTCGTCCGCCGCAGGAAACTCCGGATCCCGATGACGATCCCACCCGCGAGTGGCGTGAGTGGCGCGCTTCCAAACAGAAGCAGAAGAGCTAACGTCCGGCGGCGAAGATCGTTTCGAGTTCGTGTGGGGCGACGACTTCGAGCTGAGCGAAGGTGCAGTCTTCCGGTTTCTTGTCGGGACGCCAGCGACGAAACTGGGCCATGTGACGAAACCGCAGGCCTTGCATGTGTTCGTACGCAACCTCGATCACCAACTCCGGTCGCAGCGGTTCCCACGAAAGATCCTTGCCCTGACTCCAGCGACTATGTCCGCCCGGCATGCGACCTTCGTCCTCAGTGCCGATGGCCCATTCCTTCCACGGATGTTTGGCGAGCGCGTTCTTTCGATACGGCGTGAGGAACTCAACTAACTCGAGTCGCTTCTGATCGGTAAAACTCGCGCACACACCCACGTGCTGCAGCCGACCGTCGTCATCAAACAACCCAAGCAAAAGCGATCCGAGTGCCGTGCGGTCTCCCTTCTTATGCCAACGAAAACCCGCCACGACGCAATCACACTCGCGCTGATGTTTCACCTTGAACATGGTGCGCTTGTTCGACTCGTAAACTCCCGTCGTGGACTTCGCCATGACACCATCGAGACCAGCGCCTTCAAACCTGCGAAACCAGTCAGACGCGGTGTCGAAATCAGTCGTAGCGGGCGTAACGTGTAAAGGCGGTTTCGCCTTCGCGAGTATCGCTTGCAGTTTCGCGCGACGCTGTTCGAACGGCACGTTCCGCATGTCGCGCGCACCATGGGCCAACAAGTCGAAGAACACGACTGACGCCGGAATCTGTTCCGAGAGCAGTTTCGCGCGCGAGGCTGCTGGATGAAGACGAAGCTGGAGCGCGTCGAAGTCAAGCGCACCGTCCTGGGCGATGACTATCTCGCCGTCGAGGACGCTGCGCGCCGGCAGTTGTTTCAGCAACGGAGCGATCAACTCCGGGAAGTAACGATTCAACGGTTTGCCGTCGCGGCTCTGAATGAAGACTTCTGTGCCGTCGCGAAAGATCAGCGCACGAAAGCCGTCCCATTTCGGTTCGAAAATCCAGGCGCCGGTTCTGGGCAGTTCGCTGATGCGCTTCGACAGCATCGGTAAAACCGGTGGGTTCACGGGAAGCTGCATGGCGCTCATCTTATTCGCTGCGGGCGCGCGACGTCACGTGCGAGTAGTGACTTGATTTGCCCCTCGGCGTTACTCATGAACAGAACTAAAGGACAGCACCTGGATTGAGAATTACCTTGGCGAAGCGCTCGGGTGTGATGTTTCCGCCGCTGACGATGCCGACGACTTTCTTGCCGCGTAGTTGCTCACGCATCTTGATCGCGCCCGCCAATGACGCGGCGCCTGCACCCTCGACCACCTGTCTCGCGTGACGCGCCAGTAAACGTATCGCGTCGTTGATCTCCTCGTCGCCGACGAGGAGAAAGTCGTGCAGCAATGGCCAGAGAACTCTATTCGTGAGTTCGAAAGGAGTGCGCGTGGCGAGACCTTCGTGCTCCGTCTTCATCGTCGGATATGGATTGAGATTGTGGTTGCGCCAGGCATGCCACATCGCGGGCGCCGCTTCCGACTGGACAGCGATGACCTTCACATTTGGATTGAGTTGCTGCGCGACGATGCAGTTTCCGGCAGCGCAACTGCCGCCACCGGCGGGCGCAATGATCACGTCAACGTCGGCGAGGTCTTCGAAGATCTCGAGTCCGATAGTGCCGACCCCGGCGATTAAGTGTGGCTCGTTCGCGGAGTGGACGTAACGAAAACCCTCCGCGCGCGCGACACGCTCCGTCTCGAGGCGCGCTTCGTCAAAATCGCGACCGTGCAGACGGACTTCGGCGCCGAGTTCGCGCATGGCCTGGACCTTCATCTCGTTGACGTTCTCCGCCGGTGCATAAATGATCACGCGCTTCTTGAAGACTCTGCCGGCGAACGCTATCGACTGTCCGTGGTTTCCGGTTGACGCAGTAACCAGAGTGTCGTGGCTTTGATCGAGTGAGCCGACGAGGTTCACGCCGCCGCGTACTTTGAAAGCGCCGACCGGTTGGAGGTTGTCGAGTTTTGCGTAGTAGTCGCAGTTGAGAAGTTCGGAGAGCTTCGGGATCCGGACAAGTGGCGTCTTCGGGAGATAGGGCGAGATGAACGCTCGCGCGGCGACGATGTCGGCGAAAGTCGGGGGTTCCATCTGCGTCCGTGTCTCCATCCTCACATGAACATAAGGCAAAACACGAATTTTTCAAAAGCGAGTCCGCGGGAGCAATCTGGGCGCGCGCCGGCTCCCGCGGACTCATTGTGGCCCCCTCACCCAAGGCCACTTCAAGACTTCAGGTTCTTTTGCAGTGCCAGCAACAGATCGCGTGACACACCCAGTAAGGTACGCGCTTGATCGCGGCTGACGGTTGGGTACTGGTCCAAGAACGTCTCCATCGTCTGATCGTCGTTAAGAAAATCGAACAGGAACGCGACTGGAATGCGTGTTCCGGCGAACACGGCGAGGCCGCCTGCTTTATTCGGATCTCGTTCGATCAGTTCGTGGAGGTTCATGACGGAAATGTACCCCTGAGTCCGCAGAAGCGCCTCGGTTTAGCTTCCGCGGACCCAACCTGGCCCCCCTACCAGGCCACCCGAACCGTTTTTTCTATTTACGATTTTGCAATAACGCTTTACGATGACTCGTCTTTGAAAATCCGGCTACGGCAAAATGCGCAGCTCAGGCTCCCACAGTAACGAGTGATGAGCAACGCCGGCGAGCATGTAAGAACAAGACTCGCGGCGGACATCGAAAGCGAACGCATGCTACTCCCATCTGGGAGTTTACGCAAGCGAAAAGTTTTCTGCTCGATTGATCTTTGTGATTGGGATTCTCTGGCCGCGTGCGGCTCATCGGGAGGTAACTCCTGATGGGGAATCCGCGCCCGAGGCCACAGCGCATGGCAAGTAAGCTGCGCACGATTCGAGAAGGGCTTGGTCTCTCGCAAAGCCAGATGCTCGCGCGACTCGGTCTGGAAGATTCGATGCACTACGGCCGCATCTCCCAATACGAGAACGACGAACGCGAGCCCACGTTGATGACGCTGCTCTCCTACGCGCACGTCGCGGGCGTTCATCTCGAAGACATCGTGAGCGACGACCTGGACCTTCCCTCCAAACTCCCCGGCAACGTCAGCTACCAGGGCCTGCGCCACAAATCCTCCCGCCGGAAGTAGATCGACTGTCTAGAAATGACGGTCCGCCCAATACTGCGGTTCGCGACTAGTGTGCGCGACTGCGACCACCACGATTGTTTGGTCTTCAACCCCGTAGACCAGGGCATAAGGAAAACGGTCGAAGAGGCATCTGCGAATCTCAGGTTCGATCTCCTCTGCAACAAATGGGTATGTTCTGATTAATCGGACCGCTCGATCCAGAGCGCGCAGGAAATCCACACACACACCAATTAACTCCGCTTAGCGCCGCGAGACAACTTGCGCGAAGCAGGGGTTTGTA
>DATJKO010000588.1:0-6425 GCA_035491355.1 Pyrinomonadaceae bacterium | reverse complement strand
CCCGACAAAAAGCCGATCGGCGATTGTCTTGCCGATGATCACAACTGTCGGCGCGTTGAGGTCGTCGCGCTGATCGAACACGCGACCAGCGAGTAGCGGCACTCCGATAGTTTGAAAGTAGGTCTCATTGACGACGCGAATGTTGGCTTCAGTTTCTTTTCCCGGAGGCGGAATCGGATCACCATCGACATTGAAACGCGTCGTGTTGCCGCCAGTGAGCGGAAGAATGTCGACCCTGCCTGCGCTGACGACACCCGGCAGCGATCGAACGCGTTCATCCAACTGCGTATAAACATTCGAAAGTTGATTTGGATCCTGATACTTCGCCGGCGGAAGGACGACGCCCATCGTCAACAGGTTCTCGGTGTTGAAGCCGACGTTTGTGTCCAATAGACGAAGCAGGCTCTTCATCATCAGACCGGCGCCAATCAGCAGCACCACCGCGAGTGCGATCTCACTGACGACGAGCGCGCTGCGCAAACGCTGTCCAGTTCCGGCCGACGCTTGTCGTCCACCCTCTTTCAAAACTTCATTCAGATCGAGGCGTGACGACTGGAGAGCAGGCACGAGGCCGAATACGATTCCAGTCAACACAGAAAGACCAAACGAGAAACCAAGAATGCTGAGATCGATATGGACCGTCTTCAGGAACGGCAAAGCGTTGAGTTGGTTTTGCGGCAGCGTGGCGACCAGCGCGGGTATGCCCCAATACGCGATCAGCAGACCAAACACACCGCCCACCAGTGAAAGCAACAGCGCTTCGGTGAGTAGCTGGCGCACCACGCGCCAACGGTTGGCGCCCAAAGCGGCGCGAATCGCAACCTCTTTCTGACGCGACAACGATCGCGTCAACATCAGACTCGCCACGTTCGCGCAGGCGATCAAAAGAACAAACCCGACGGCCGCGAGCAGTACGAAGAGTATTGGCCGCACCGTGCCGATCACTTCTTCCTGTAACGGCACCACTCGCGCGGTCGTGCCCGCATGCGAATCTTTGAATTGCTGTTCGATGCGTGAGGCGATGACGTTGATCTCCGAGTCGGCCTGTGCCGGAGTCACGCCAGGCTTAAGACGTCCGATCAGGTTCGTACCGTGCAGGAACCGGCGCGTCAGTTGGTTCGGCGTCGGTTGATACGGAATCCAAAGATCCGCATTGCGCAGGGCAAACTGAAAATCCGCCGGCAACACACCAACAACGGTGTAACTGTCTCCGTTGATCGTTACGGCCTGGCCGATTGCTCCTGGATTACCACCGAATCTTCGCTGCCATAACCCGTAAGTCAGCACCGTAACCCTTGGACCATTCGGTACGTCTTCACCGGCTTGAAACGTGCGACCGATCAGCGGATCGACGCCGAGCACGTTGAAGAAGTTTGCGCTGACACGCGGCGCGCCGATGCGTTCCGGTTCGCCTGAACCACTCAGGATCGCACCGCCGCCGGTGTAAGCCGCGAGACCTTCGAAGACGGTGTTCTGCTGGTAGTCCTGGTAGTCGGGATATGAGAACTCACGCTTCGAGAAGTCCTGTTTCGGGGTGCGCTCCCACAAGTGATACAGCCGATCGGGTTGCTTGTAAGGCAGCCCGCGCAGCAGCGCCGCGTCGACCACGGTGAAGATCACAGTGCTCGCGCCAATGCCGAGCGCCAGTGTGACGACAGCGACAGCGCTGAAGCCCGGCCGCTTCAAGAGTGTGCGAATCCCGTAACGGAGATCCTGGATTAATTTATTCATCACTTTCCCCTGCGTTTAATGCCAAATTGACGATTGCCAATCGGCAATGCCTTCACTCGTATCTGAGTGCAACTAATGGATCGACTTTTGTTGCGCGTCGCGCTGGAACGAGACACGCGATCAATGCGATAGCCGCGATTCCCAGCGAGACTACGACGAACGTCGGCGTATCTGTCGGCGTCACGCCGAAGAGCATCGTTGTCAGGAAGCGCGTGAGTGCTAACGCGCCGCTGATCCCGATCACGACGCCGGCTAAAACCAGCGTCATTCCGTTCTTCAGCACCAGTGTCAACACGTCGCTGGTGCGTGCGCCGAGCGCCATGCGAATACCGATCTCTCGCGTTCGCTGGCTAACGGCGTACGAAACGATTCCGTAAATCCCGACCGACGCCAGCACGAGCGCCAGCAGTGCAAATCCCGAAAACAGCAGCATCAACGATCGCGAAGCAGTAATCGTTTCTGCTACGCGCTGGTCCAACGTCTTCACGTCATAAACAGGCTGATTCTTGTCAATCGCTAACACTTCACCGCGCAACACTCGCGCGAAATCCGAGGCGTTGCCCTTGGTACGCACAAACAGCGTCATGCCATTCATCGGCATTTGGCTGAACGGCACATACATCTCGGGAGCGACGTCGGCGGTAATGCTCTCCTGTTTCACGTTGCCGACAACACCGACGATGGTCCGGCAAAGACTTTCTGCGCAACCGAAGCCGACTCGCTTACCTAAGACATCGCCGGCGGGAAAATAGCGCTGTGCAAACGCCTGGTTGACGACCGCAACCTTCGCTGCGGCGGCACGATCGCGTTCGTCGTAAACGCGGCCACTGATCAGCGGTATCTGCAACGTCCGGAAGTAGTCGGGTGTAACCGTGCCAACGCCGATAGGCAGGTCTTTCTCTTGATCGGGCGGTGGCTGACCTTCAATGCCGGTGAAAACAATCACGCCAAAGCCGGAGAGTGGTGTGTGATTGATCGCGCTGACTGATTCAACGCCGGGCAACGCTTTTACACGCTCGAGCAGTGGTCCATAGAAAGCGACGGTCTGCGGCTCGGTGCGGTAGACCGATCGCGGCAGATTAAGACGCGCCATCAGCACGTTCTCGCGATTGAATCCGAGATCTACAGCTGTCAGTTCGCGGAAACTTCTAACCAGTAGTCCCGCGCCGAGAAGCAGGATGAGAGCGAGCGCCAGTTCCGTAACCACCAGCCAGCCTCGCATACTGCGCAATCCAAAACTCATCAGATTGCGCGTGCTGCTTTCGCGCAACACTTTCTGCAGATCCGGTCTCGATCCGTTGAGCGCGGGAAAAATGCCGAAGACCAGGGCCGTCAAGAGCGAGAGCGCCAATGTAAAACCAAACACACGCCAGTCGAGAGCAATCGCTTTCAGGTTGTAAACCGAACTTGCGAATCCTTCGGGCACGAGAGAGGCGATCGCGCTCACACCCCAAATCGCCACCAGCAATCCCAGCGCTCCGCCTGTGACTCCCAGGATCACACTCTCGCCGAGTAACTGGCGAATGAGTTGCCAACGACGGGCGCCAACTGCTGCCCTTATCGCCATCTCGCGTTGCCGCGAAACAGTGCGCGCCAACATGAGATTCGCGACGTTGGCGCAGGTCAACAGCATGACCAAACCGACTGCACCCCACAGGACCAGCAACGTTAGTCGAACACCGAGGACCAGTTGCTGATGAAGCGGGAGAATATCCAGACGCGCAACCGTCACCTTGTCTTTTCGCTCGGCCGCCGCCTGCTGAGACAGAAGGTTCAATTCTGTCTGCGCTTGTTGCGCCGTCACGCCTGGTTTCAAGCGACCAACTACTTCCACCAGGCTCAGAAAGTCACCCTGCGTTTCTTTAACCGGATCGAGCGCCAGCGGTAACCAAATCTCGAAGTCTCCGGGATATCGAAAACTCGCCGGCATGATGCCCACGACCGTGTACCGCTTGTCGTTGAGTTGAATAGTGCTGCCGACAAGAGACACATCGCTACCGTAACGGCGCTGCCAGAAACCCTCGCTAACAACCGCGACCTGATTCTGACCGGGACGATCTTCTTCCGGCACGAAGGTTCGGCCCAGAAGCGGCGGCACGCCGAGGGTTGGGAACAGACTGGCAGTAACTTGCGCGCAGGAGATTCGTTCCGGTTCGCCGTTTCCGATCAGATTGAAGTTGTTGTCGGTGTAGGCGGCGATACCGTCGAACGAAGTGCCTCTCTCCTGCCAGGCGAGATACTGGAAGCCGGCCAGGCCCGGCAAACCACCTTCGCCCGCCGGCTTCACCACCGACACCAATTGTTCGGGTGCGTTGAACGGCAGCGCTCGCAAAAGGACCGCATTGACCAAACTGAAGATCGCGGTGTTGGCGCCAATACCCAACCCCAACGTGATCACGGCCACTAACGTAAAGGCGGGTTGCCTCAGCAGAGTTCGCAATCCATGGCGCACATCTTTCAGTATGTTCTTCATGAGTTCATTCGTATCTGAGTGCCACTAACGGATCGACTTTCGTTGCGCGCCGTGCGGGTATGTAAGAAGCAAGCAGGCCGGCGCCGATTAGGACCACGGTGATACCTGCAAACGTGAACGGATCGGTCGCGCTGACGCCGAAAAGCAAACTGCTCATCAACCGCAGCAGAGCAAACGCAGCGACGAGTCCGATCACGATGCCGATACCGATCACCGCCATTCCCTGTCCGAGGATCATTCGCAGCACGTCGCCGACTTGCGCTCCCAGCGCGATGCGAATGCCGAGTTCGTGCGTTCGTTGTGTGACTGTGTAAGCCGTGACTCCGTAAATACCCGCGACAGACAACAGCAACGCGATACCGCTGAAGAGTCCGAGTAGAAACAGATTGAAGCGTGGCTGAGTGACTGAAGTGCTGACGATGTGTTCCATCGTCTTCACCTCGGATACGGGCACGCTGCGATCAACTTCTGCGACTGCCTGTCGCAGTGCCGAAGCCAGACTTTCCGGTTCGACTGTCGAGCGGACCACGATCGCCGTCTGCGTAAACGGATCCTGTCTGCTCGCGAAATACAGTTCCGGCGGCGCGTCCTCTTTCAACTCCAGACTTCGAACGTTTGCGGTGACGCCGACGACTTCAAACCAAACCGGTTCCAGGTTGGGCTCGGGATTTCTAAAGGTGACTCGCTTGCCAACCGGATCTTCGTTCGGAAAATCACGTTGGGCCAGCGCCTGATTAAGCATCACTCTGCGCGGTGCGTTTAGATCGTCCTGCGCGTTGAAGGCACGCCCCTTTAACACCGGGATGTTCATCGTGCGGAAGTAGTCGGGACTGACGTTGCGGAAGTTGACCAGCGGCCACTTGTCAACGGTGATAATCGGACGTCCTTCAACACGGAAACCGAGGGTTGGACCAGGACTGAGCGGCAACGTATTGATCAGACCGGCACTCTGCACGCCGGGAATGGATTGGGTGCGTTCCAGCACGCGATCGTAGAAGTTCACGTAGTCCGGATCGTTTTGAAACTGTGGACCAGCGGGGGAGAGTTTTGCCGTCAATACCTGTTGCGGTGTGAAGCCGGCATCGACAGCCTGCAAGCGGATGAAACTGCGAAACAGCAATCCAGCACCCGCAAGCAACACGACTGACAACGCGACTTCCGCGATGATCAATGCGTGTCGTAAACGAGTGTGACGCGCACTGCCGGTTGAACCGCGCGAAGTCTCCTTCATCGCGTCCTGAACATCGACTCGCGAAATGTGCAGTGCCGGAGCGAAGCCGAAAATCAATCCGGTAAGCAACGACACGCCAAGCGTGAAACCAAACACACGCCAATCCATGCCGATCTCGTTCAGACGCGGAAAGTCGGCGGGAAGAAGTTTCGTGATCGCAGTCACGCCGTAAGCCGCGAAGAACAGACCGAGTACGCCACCCGCGAGTGCGAGCAAAGTGCTTTCCGTCAGCAGTTGACGCATCACGCGCAAACGAGACGCCCCGAGGGCGGCGCGAATCGCCATCTCTTTGCTGCGCGCCGCTGCGCTTGCTAGTAGCAGGTTCGCGACGTTCGCGCACGCAATCAGCAACACAAACATCACCGCACCGAACAACAGTTTCAGCATGGTGTCGGACGCACCGACGAGATGTTCCTGAAGTGAAACGACGCGATTGAACCGCTGGTTGTTGGTGTCGGGATACTGCTGCCGCAGACGTCCAGTGATCGTCTCCATCTCATTTGCAGCCTGGCCCACCGTCACAGCCGGTTTCAGTAAAGCCACGACCCAGAGGTAGCCCATGCCGCGGCGCTCGGTCGGAGGGATCGTCACGCTGAACTCCGGCGCGAGATTGAGCGGCGGCAACCAGAGCTCGGTCTTGTTCGGATACTGAAAACCGACTGGAGCAACGCCGATGACCGTGTACGAGCTGCTGTCGAGACTGACTTGCTTGCCCACCACGCTCGGATCGGCGCCGAACTTCCGCCGCCACAACGAATCGCTGAGAACGACGACCGGTGTGTGTCCCGCCTGTTCGTCACCGGGGACAAACAAACGTCCCTGTTGCGGCCCAACACCAAACACATCGAAGAAGTTCGCCGACGTTTGCGCGTAGTCGATACGTTCTGCCTGATCGCCAAGGGTGAGGTTAATGTACGTAGTCTTGATCGCCGCGAGATGTTCGAAGACGGTGTTCTGTGCGCGCCAGTCGAGAAAATTTGGCCCAGTGAC
>DATJKO010000587.1:0-5155 GCA_035491355.1 Pyrinomonadaceae bacterium | reverse complement strand
ACAACTCGTGACCTCGAACCGTGGGAAAATGATCTGCGTTTCTGGCACGGCGCCCTCAGTGTAAAAGAAGGCGGGAAAGAAACGTCTGCGGCGGAGATCCTTACGCTGCCTGCGTCTGAAACCGATCCTTACGCGGGCATCTCGCCGCACGCGCAAACGCTCGAAAAGCGCGCGCTCGCGCTCTGGCGTCTGCACCTGCAACAACCGAACTTCGTTCTGTTGACTGCACGCGCACTCGCGCGCAAGACGGTTTCTCCCGAAGCAATCGCGCGCTTGGGCGTCATACTCCGGCGCGATGAGGATCACTCACCCGACGAACTGGTCGACAAGTTCTTCGCGACCGGTTACGTGCGCGAAGATCCGGTTGCCGGAATCGGCGAGTTTTCGATTCGGGGCGGTATTCTCGACATCTGGCCGCCGGGTCGTGAAGCGCCGGTGCGCATCGAGTTCTTCGGCGACACGGTCGACTCCCTGCGTGAATTTGATCCGGAGACGCAGTTGTCGACAGGCCAACTCAGCGCCGTTGAAGTGCCGCCGATGCGCGAGTTGTCCGTCACGCCAATGGACTTTCAGATCTGGAGCGAAGGCGCTCGCGAACGTTGGGCCGACGAGCGTTTCAATCGTTCGCTCCGCGATCGCACTGCTTTCGCCGACGAAGGTGAAGCGTTCGGCGGTTGGGAGTGGTTGATTCCACTCACGACGAATTGCAATTCAACGATCTTCGATCACCTGAAAGACGTGGTGCTTGTCGTCGATGAACCGAGCACGATCGAGTCGTACATCGGCGACTTCTACGAACGACTCACGGAGCGTTTTGCCGAGATCGATCAAGCTGACGACATCGCCCTCACACCTGAGGAACTGTTTCTCACCGTCGAACAACTTCGTGAGCTGATTCAGGCGCGCCAACGAGTCGAGCTGCGCGCGCTCGGACGCGTCGCCGCGGAAACAGATCTCAACTTGCAGTTGGATGCGGAGGAGCCAAAGGTACAACTCGGACGGACGCGTGCGCCACGCATTCCTGCGTTTCTTTTTCCCGTCGCTGAGAGCGCAAGGGAAATAGATTGGCAGGCACAGTCCGCGATGCGCTATCACGGCCGCATCGCGGATCTCGCCGCGGGCGTCAACCGCGCTTCCGAAGAACACAAGACGACATTGTTCGTGATGCCAAGTTTAGGCGTCGCGGAGCGCATTGCCGAGATTTTGAAAGACTACGAGATCGACGCGCGTCTCGTGTTGACCAGCGAAAACTCAGCGCCATCAGCAAGCACAGTCGTCGTCACTGTTGGCCGGATCAGCAGCGGCTTTGAACTGCCGAAGTCGCGCTTGATCGTCCACGTCGAGACCGACGTGTTTGACGAAACCACAACCTCAGTCGACAGACGTGGCGCCGCCGCCGATCGCACGTCGCGCACTGAAGGACGACGCAAACGTTCAAAAGCGGCGGCGTTCTTGTCTGACTTCCGCGATCTGCGGCCGAACGATTACGTCGTCCACATCGATCACGGCATCGCGCGGTTCGGTGGTCTACAAACTCTCAATCTGGGTCCAAGCTCCGGCGAGTTCATGCTGCTCTACTACGCCGACGAAGCGAAACTCTACGTTCCCGTCGAACGATTGGATTTGGTCCAACGCTATTCGAGCGCGGAGGGTCATCAACCGCAGTTGGACCGGCTCGGCGGCCTTGGTTGGCAAAAGACGAAAGCGAAAGCCAAGCGAGCCATGCGCGACATGGCCGACGAACTGCTTCGTCTTTACGCGGAACGAAAACTCGTTGGTGGTTACGCCTTCGCCTCCGACACGCCGTGGCAGCAGGAGTTTGAAGACGGGTTTCCGTTCGTGCTCACACCCGATCAGGAAACCGCGATCGAAGACGTGAAGAAAGATATGCAGGAGCCGGTGCCGATGGATCGGCTACTCTGCGGCGACGTCGGTTACGGCAAGACCGAAGTCGCAATGCGCGCGGCGTTCAAGTCGGTGATGGAAGGGAAGCAGGCCGCGGTGCTGACACCGACAACGATCCTCGCCTACCAGCACTACGACACCTTCCGCAATCGCTTCGCGCCGTTTCCGGTGAAGGTCGAACTGTTGTCACGCTTCCGCACGGCGAAGGAACAGAAGGACGTCGTGAAGCGTGTCGAGGCGGGCGAGATCGACGTGATCATCGGCACTCATCGCATGTTGTCGAAAGACGTTCGCTTCAAAGATCTCGGACTCGTCGTGGTCGACGAAGAGCAGCGCTTCGGCGTGGCCCACAAGGAACGGTTGAAGCACTTGAAGAAGCGCGTCGACGTGTTGACACTCTCGGCGACGCCCAGTCCGCGCACCCTCAACATGTCACTCAGCGGGATGCGCGACATGTCGCTGATCGAAACCGCCCCGCGCGATCGACTCGCGATTCAAACGCAGGTGGTCCAGTTTTCCGACGGCGTGATTAAGTCGGCGATCGATCTCGAACTGTCACGCGGCGGCCAGGTCTTCTTCATTCACAATCGCGTCGAGACAATCGAGACCATCGCCGCGCTGGTGCAACGACTCGTTCCTCAGGCCCGTCTCGCGATCGGGCACGGTCAGATGAACGAGAAAGAGATGGAGCGGGTGATGCTCGATTTCATCGACTATAAATATGACGTTCTCGTTGCGACCACGATCATCGAGAACGGAATAGACATCCCCCGCGCAAACACCATCATCATAAATCGCGCCGATCATTACGGTCTTTCTCAGCTTTATCAGTTACGCGGGCGTGTGGGACGTTCGAACCGCCGGGCTTACGCCTATTTGCTGATTCCGGCCGAACAGGAGCTCACGCCCATTGCCCGTCGTCGTTTAGCAGCAATTCGTGAGTTTTCAGATCTCGGGGCCGGTTTTCGTATCGCGGCGCTCGACCTCGAATTGCGGGGAGCGGGAAGCTTGCTGGGCGGGGAACAGTCGGGACATCTGGAGGCGCTCGGGTTCGATCTTTACACCCAGATGCTCGAACGAACGGTCGCTGAGATGCGGGGTGAGGAGGTCGAAGACGAGACCAGCGTTACGCTCAATCTGGCGGCCGACGTCGCCATCCCGGACGAGTACATCTCGGACATGGGACAGCGGCTGCGGACGTACAAGCGCGTGTCGTCAGCCCGTGACGAGTCGACTCTACAGAGCATCAGAACCGAGACCGAAGATCGGTACGGGCGGATCCCGCCGTCCGTGGAGAGACTTTTTTCATACGCCCGCTTGCGGCGAACGGCGGAGGATCTGGGGCTGGTTTCGATCGACAAGACACCGGACGGGATCGCCGCGAAGTTCAGCGAAAAGGCTCGAGTTTCGCCCGAAAAGCTGGCAGATTTTGTGAGCCGGCACCCCGGCGCCGCGTTCACGCCGAACGGCGTTTTGCGGGTACTCTTGACTGAGGCCGAGCAGGACAACGTACTGGAGTTCGCGCGCGACGTGTTGCTCCAAATTCAGGCCGCGGATTAGAATCCCCACCGTGTTCAAACACATTCTGAGGAGTATCGCAGTGAAATTGAAGTTTTTTGCAGTAGCAATCCTTCTGGCGTTCTTCGCCGGCAGCGCTTTCGCCCAGGAAGGCGAGGTGACCGTCGTCGACGAAGTTGTCGTTCAGGTGAATGACGACGTCATCACGCTCTCGATGCTGAAGCGCGAGACCGAAGAACGTATCCAGGCCATGATGCAGAACGGGATGACGGAGCAACAGGCGCGCGACCAGGTCATGAAGCACGGGCCGGAACTGATCGCCACCCTCATTAACGAGACATTGTTGCTGCAGCGAGGCAAAGAGCTTGACCTCGCCGCCGACATTGAAGCTGAAGTGAACCGGCGTATGTTGCAGATCGCGCAGGAGCAGGGCATCACGACCATCGAAGAGCTATACAAAAGGATGCGCGAGAGCAAGCTCGATCCAGAAGATATTCGCCGGACCATGCGCACGGAGATGATGAAGCAGGCGGTGTTGCAGCAGGAAGTCGATCGCGCCGTCTATCTCCGGTTCACATCCGCTGAGACCAGAAAATACTTCGACACGCATCCTGAAAAGTTTCGTAAACCCGAGAGTGTCAAACTGTCGGAGATTTACATCTCGAGCGCCGGCAAAGACGAAGCGGCCGTGAAGGCGAAAGTGTTGGAGTTGATTGCCCAGGCTCGCGCCGGCACTGACTTCGGCAACCTGGCAGCGGCGAACTCCGAACGCGAGAAGAACGGCGAACGTTCAGCACCGAAGGACAAAGGTTACGTCGGCGAGTTTGACGTGCCGAACTTGCGCGAAGATTTGGTCGCCGCGCTCAAGAATGTTCCGGCCGGCGGAATTACTGAGCCGATTCGCACGAGCGAGGGATACCAGATCCTCCGCGTTGACGCGCGCACTCCCGGTGGCGCGACTCCTACATTCAACGACGGTCGCGTTCGCGAAGCGATGTTGATGGAAATTCAGGCGAAGGAACGCGAAGACTACCTTCAGAAACTTCGCAACGAGGCGTTCATCAAGATCTCGGAAAGTCAGCGCGCTGCAGTCGAACCGCTTTTGAAACTCAAAGCGCCGGCCGCCGCGAAGAGCGACGAAAAAGACGAGAAAAAAAGCAAGAAGCCGTAGCTCCTTTCAATAAACCCGATTGACGCCCGACATGCTCGTCAAGCTTCTCAGTTTGATCTGTGTTTTGAGCGTCAATCTGTGGTTCCAGAAGCCCATCACGAAACCAAGCATCGTCGTCTACAAGAAAGATCGGAAACTGGAGCTGTATTCCGACAAGACGCTGGTTCGTACTTACCGCGTCGGCCTTGGTTTCAGTCCCGTTACCGACAAGCAGCGCGAAGGCGACGGTGCGACGCCCGAAGGCGACTTTTACGTCTTCGTGAAAAACAACAAGAGCGCGTATTACCTGTCGCTCGGCGTGAGTTATCCCAACGTTGAAGACGCAGATCGTGGACTGCGCGATGGTCTGATCACGAAGGCCCAGCACGAGGCGATCGTCGACGCACAGCGCCGAAAAGTTGCGCCGCCGCAGTACACCAAGCTGGGTGGTCTGATCTACATTCACGGCAACGGCTCATCAAGCGATTGGACATGGGGCTGCGTGGCATTGGAGAATGAGCACATGAAGGAGTTGCTCGACTCGGTTTCAGTCGGCACTCCGGTAACGATCAAACCGTGATG
>DATJKO010000586.1:0-4697 GCA_035491355.1 Pyrinomonadaceae bacterium | reverse complement strand
GCCATTCGGCGCGGGAATGTTCAAGCGGTCGCGGAAGAGGTTCAGCAGTAACAGCGTACCGATGCCGCCGCCACCTTCAGCTCCACCGCCAGTCGCCATCACATCGGGCGTGATGCGAACACCTTTCTCGCCGATCACTTTGAGCGTTTCAACCAAAGCGACGCCCTGGGCGCCGAGCGCGTTAACCTGCTCGTGATAAGCGACGCCTTGGGCCTCACCCATCAGCCGAACCTTCTCAGCCTCGGCGCGACCCGTTTGCAGGATGTAATGGGCCTCGCCCTCGCCTTCGGCCTTGCGCTGTTCGGCACGCTTGCCGGCGATCTCGACGCCCACGGTCGCGGCCATGAGATCTTTTTGGTTATCGGCATGCGCCCTGGTCTTCTCGAGTTGAATGCGCTTCTCCTCGGCTTCGCGCTGAGCGTTGTACATGTTCTGACGTTGCTCCGCGAGAATCTTCTCCGTCTGCGTCTTCATCAATTCTTCCGGCAGATGAATGTGGCAGATGAGCACGTTGACCACGTCGACGTGATACTTCAACAGGTGCGCTCTCACGCGAGCTTCGGCGCGTTCCTGTTCCTCGTGCCGGTTCTGCAGGTAAGCCATCGCCGATGATTCCGACGCCTGGTTACGAAAGATCGAATCGATCAGCGGGTGCATGACGTTCTGAATCAAACGTTCGATACCGCCAATCTTCGCGACCATGAACGGCGCATCTTCGGGTTTCACCCGAAACACAACGCGCACTTCCAACTGCATCGTGAAACCGTCTTTCGAGATCACCTCGAACGGGTTGAACGTGTTTGCGACTTCGCCGGCAGTCCACTCGACGGTCTGGTTTGTCGTCGGAATGACGATCGGCGAGATCGCCAGCGTGTTGACGTAGTAACGGCCTGGGCCAACTACTGCTTCCTGAATGCCGCGATAGCCTTCGGGAACGACGTACGCCTCATGCGCCCCTTCGTCGAGACGACGATCTGCGGGATCGCCCATCATCAAGTCGAGCTTGATCTCGTCAACAGTGCGTTTGTCGTCCATGACGTCGAGACGCGCGGCTGAGACTTCAGCTTGCTCCTTCTCTTCACGTTCCATTCGCTGGCGTACCTTCTGCGCCATCTCGCGTCGAACTTCTTCTGACGGGTCTTTTCCGACGTTCGACACGACCACGGCAACCTCACCAGGCCTGATCTCCTTCGCTGTTTCCGAAATCACCTTGAACAGAAACGGGTTGATGTAGTAGGTACCGGGCAGCAGGATGTCTTTTTGGGGACCACGCTGACCACCCTTGCCGATGAACTCGTGACCGTCCTGGAAATTGTCGTGACCGGTGACTGGTTCGGCAACGTAGTCGCGCGGGTTTAGCGGCGCGCCGTCGAGAGCTTCGACGAGTCCGATAGTGTTCTCATTGATGCCTGTTGCATCGAAGAGCCGCACGTTGAACAGACCGGGTTTGACGTCGGTGTTGCTTTCGAATGACGTCGACTGCGTCAGGATGCGGTAGACGCCAGGCGTCAGAATGTCGACCTGCGGTCCTTTTTGTCCGCCGGACGCGATGAATTGTTCGGCGTCCTGGAAGTTGCGATGGTCGGTAATCGCTTTGCCGAGTAGACGACCGGGATCGAGTGGATCGCCGTCAGCGGCGGTGATCACGCCGACTTTACCTTGAGGGATCATCGTCGCCTTCGCCACTGAAACACGGAACAGGTACGGGTGAATGGGCCACAGGCCCGGCGGCAACGTGCGCAGTTGGATACCTTTTACGCCGCCGCGTTTGATAAACGCGATCGGGTCCTGGAAGTTGTTGTGAGCGTTCTGTGCGCGGTCGGGAGCAAAGATGCGGCCCGGAGGCATCGGCTCACCGTCAACCGCTTCGATGATGCCTAGTTCGTCGGCGCCGATTTCGATAAGCGGTACCTTGCGAACCACTCGTTCAAAGGGAAACTTGATCAAGTGCAACCCGGGCTTGAGTACGTCGGCCTGAATACCGACCTCGCCTTCCGTGGCTACTACTCGCCCGGGAGGCATTTTGGCGCCGAGGTAGCGCCGTTCCTTGATGGCAATTTCGCGCGCACCGACGTTGACGAAGATCCGGTTCACGATGATGAGGAATGCGATCAGGACAACAAAGGCCCCAATCAGAAGCGGGATGACGGTTGCTAAATCGAGGTTATCCATGATGTGTCTTTCTCAATCGACCCGAGTGCTGAGTCGATTGCTTGTCAGTTGTGGTTAGTTCCTTCCAGTTCACGCTGTGCGTTTGAGAGGGTTTGTTTCAGAATAAATCCTGCGCCGGAAGTGCGCGCGCGCGACGAGAGCACCCAGTATTCGCTGCTGAATAGAGTCTGAAGATCCTTCGCGGAGAGATCAGACAGGGTGCGCTCGCGCCATGACATGAGCACGAGTTCTATCGCTCTTCCATATGTTTTCGCGTCGTCAGTTTGAGCCGCAACGTGCAAAAGCTTCGTAGTCGAAGTCCTGTCGGGCGTTTGTTGGAACGCACGAATCGCGGCGAGCGCGTCTTCGAAATCTTCTCGGTCAATCTGGTGGGTTATTTCCGGAACTCGGTTCAATGCTACCGGTCTGGTTTCATTGACGCTGAGGTCAGAAAACAGCCCCCGAATCTGTGGTTGCGGTGGCGGCAGTTCGATAGTTTCCGATGTATTCGCGGGTTTCTGCCAGTAATAAATGGCGATAGCGATTAAGCCAAGTACAAGGATCGAACTAATCAGAAAGGTGACCATGCGGTCTTAATTTCTTATACGCCTGGGCGCATGAAAAGTTCAAGAGCCACGGGGCCTTCAACCTCCGCATTACGGGTTTGACCGTAAGGCGTTGAACAGCAGCGGGTAAGTTGCGAACGACTGCGCCCGGTACTGCGGACGGAAGCCGAACAGAATTACGCGCCCCTTGCCCATCGTCACTTCCACCAGCGCGGCTTTGCCTTTGATTTTGTCCCCGCCGAGCAGCCAGCCGGAGAGCAGCGGATCTTTGTCTACCGGGTACCTCCCGACGATCTTCACGTTCGTGGCGGGTACTTCGCTGTTCGAGTTTTCGACAACTTCAAACACGGGCGAGTTCTCGGCCCAGGCGATGGTTTGTTTCGGCATGCCAGCGGCGAGCGGATTCGTAGTGTCGAGCTCGAGGCGCAAGATACTTCCGGGCACGTAAAAATCCGTTCGCGGGAGACCACCGACGACGTTGCGCAACGGAAGCTTTAGCTGATCGATCGCAAACTCAGAAGCGCGGTTGAGAAACACGACTGTGCCGCCCTGCACGATGAACGCACGCAGTTGTTTGACGCCCTCTTCACCGAGGCCGCCCGTCAGCTCCGTCGGCATAGTGCCTGCGCGATAGCCCTCGAATATTTGTCGCGGAGGTTGATCGGGAAACAGGATGGCGTAGTACTTACCGGTGACTCCTCGACCGACAGAAAAAGTTGTCGTTCCGGCGCGTAGCTCTTTCTCGGTCAGCACGCCAAAGGTTAAGGGCGTTCGCTCAAACAGCCATCTGGTCCAGCCTTCGTCGTAGGTCGGCATCGCTGCACGATAGAGAGCGGGGTTAGACGTGGGAGGGGGGCCGCAGGGATGGAGTGACACCACAGTCTCAGTCAAACTGAAGTTTGGATCGCCGGTGGGGACTGACGTTATAGTTTTCACCGAAGAAGCCTTTGGAAGCTGCACAGATTTCGTTGCGTCAGCAAACTCTATACGGTTCGGTTTGAGTCTGGCCGGGTTGAATGGTGCTTTCACCGGCGTCACAACGACGTTCATCAACAACGACAATGTGTGCGCAGTCACGTCGTACGGTGCAATCGGATGCCCTTCCGCATCTCGCAGGTTCGGATATTTTTGAACTTCTAACAAAGTCTTCGCGAAAGCGCCGTAGGGTTGGTCTATCCTGATGAATCCCTTGGCGTCAGACAGGAGCGTGAAGTCCACATCGCCGCGTTCGAGAATCGGTCCCAGTGGTCCAGCGCTGCACCCAGGCCCCGGTTCGATGACAAAGCCTGCTAGTTCACCGGGACGCCTAGGACGCACTGCATCTCGTCCGATCGCATAGAACCGGCGCAACCACTGCACGCGATATTCCGCCGAATGCTTCAACAACAGAAACGCGACGCTCGTCATCGTGTTTGTGATATCGCGCAACTTCCACTCACCGCCACGCCACACTGGTCCAAAGTTCGGACTTTCCTTCTGCGGATCGTAGCCCTCGCGTGAACGCAGCTCTTCAAACTTCAACGTGATCGGCGAAGCGATCCTGGCGGAAGCGGTCTCTGACAGAATGCGAACGCCGCCGTGGTAGTGAGAGTAGGCGCGAGCGGGCGACCAGGCGTCGTAGGTTGAGTTTGTGGTGATGCCGGTGAAGTGTGCGACGCGCATCCCACGCGCCATGTATTCGCCGAGTTCGGTGTAGCCCTCAACGATCTGTCTCGGCACATTAGGTTCAACCGGTGGCATGTATGGCGGCAAAAAGAAGCGCGCGCTGAATTCGCCCTGCTGATGGATATCGTGAACTATCTGCGGATGCCAGACATTGTGAATCTTGTCGACGGCGATCTGCGTCTCCACCTGAGTGAAGGCGTACCAGTCTCGATTGTCATCGTGTCCCACGTATTTGTGGTAGAGCTCCGGCGGATCAGTCCCTTCATAAGGCGTGCCGAGCGTTTTGTCATACCAGTTTTTGACGATGTCAACGCC
>DATJKO010000585.1:0-4614 GCA_035491355.1 Pyrinomonadaceae bacterium | reverse complement strand
GTTCCAGACCGCCGGGCGAAACTCGGCGACGCGGCACTGTGGCAGGCGCGGTTGATCATGCTAGTCATGATCAATATTGCTCAGCTCTGGATCCTGGCCGCGACTGTCGATGCCGCACTCGCGCGTCATTACTCGGTCTTGCTACCACTCGTCATCGCGTCAGGTATCTGTTTTCTCATCACGCTCTCAATCATCAAGTGGTGGCGACCGACCTCTCGCAAGAAAACCAGCACCGGTTACGTTCGCGAAGATCGATGAAGCAAAAGGTCACAGATTTTGATCAGGACGATGAGCAGCATTGGCGCGCGGTTTTGGCGTGCGGACATCGACAGCACCTGCGGCACGATCCGCCGCTGACTTCTCGCCCGTGGGTGCTCACGCCGGCAGGCCGCGCCTCGCGCCTCGGTTTCGAGCTCGACTGCAAGCGCTGCGACGAGGGGTCTCCGGAAGAAGCTCACCAATGACCGACCCTGCACAATCTCGCAATTTCCTTTTCCGCGCCGCCGCAGATCTGTTTCCCGGATACTTCGCACTCGTGATGGCAACGGGAATCATTTCCATTGCGTGTTTCCTCCTGCAGATGCAGACGATGTCGCTCGTCTTGCTCGTCGTCGGTGTCGTCGCGTATGTCGTGCTCGGCTTGTTGCTGCTGCTGCGACTGCTGTTTTTCTTTTCGCGAGTTAAGGCCGACATCAACGATCACGTCCGCGGGCCGGGATTCTTTACCGTCGTCGCCGGCACTTGTGTGTTGGGAAGCGCACTATTCATTGTGTTGGGGCGGTTCCTGCCCGTGCTCGTGCTTTGGTTTGTGGGCGTAGGCTTGTGGCTCGTGATCATGTACACGTTCTTCACGGCGGTGACGGTGCGTGAGAACAAGCCGTCGATCGAGTCAGGCTTGAACGGTGGCTGGCTACTCGTCGTGGTTGCGACGCAATCGATTTCCGTGCTCGGAACGTTACTTGTCAGCCGTCTGGTTGATTACCGCGAGCCGATTCTGTTTTTCACGCTGTGCATGTTTCTGCTCGGGTGCATGCTGTACCTGCCACTCATCACGTTGATCTTCTATCGCTTCACCTTTGTGAATGTGACGATGGCCGCACTCACGCCGCCTTATTGGATCAACATGGGCGCGGTCGCAATCACCACACTCGCCGGCGCGCGGCTGATCATCGCTGCTCCTGGTTGGTCCCTGCTCAACGAGCTGGTTCCGTTTCTCAAGGGATTCACCCTGTTCTTCTGGGCCGCGGGAACGTGGTGGATTCCGCTGCTGATAGCACTCGGCTTTTGGCGACATGTTTACAAGCGGTTCCCGCTGAAGTACGACCCGCAATACTGGGGCATGGTCTTCCCGTTGGGGATGTACACCGTGTGCACATTCCAATTGGCGAACGCGATTAACTTCCCGCGACTGCTGGTGATTCCTCGCTACTTTGTGTTCATGGCACTTGCCGGTTGGATAGCTGCGTCCGTGGGTTTATTGAGCACGTTGCTTGGCAGCGCCTCGGGAGTTGGAAGAAAAATGAACTCCGCGGCGTCTCATCTCAAGAGATCTGAATAACGAGGCGAAAGGCCGGGGTTTCTTTATGATGAGCGTTACTTATTTTAATCGGTTGGGCTGCGCTTTACTGCTCGCGGTGTTTTCAATGTTGTTCGCCTCGTGCAGCGTCGAAAACCACGCTTCAACGCCGGCAACGCAAGATTCGTTGTTCGCGAACGCTCCAGCTTCGCCGATATCGCTCGCAAATGGACCGAGCAATGTCGTCGTCGGCGACCTGAACAACGATCGCAAGCTGGACCTCGTCGTTGCTTTTGGTCGCACGCGCACGATTGTGGTCCTGCCGGGCAAAGGCGACGGCCAATTCGGCGCCGCCCTTAGCGAAACGACAGTCACGGACAGCCCGGGCGAAATTGCTGGTGGTGACGTGAACCGTGACGGCAACCTCGACGTGGCTATTTCTTCTCACGATAGTTACGGCGTGATGTTGTTACTCGGCAACGGCCGCGGCGGTTTGGCAGTCGCGCCAACTTCTCCGGTTCTGATGAGGCTGGGCCAACAACCACACACGCACGGCCTCGCAATCGCCGATATGAATCACGACGACAAGCTCGACCTCGTCACTACCAACAACAACGATAACGATATTTCGATCGCGCTCGGCGACGGCCGCGGCAATTTCACTCGCGCTCCGCAATCGCCCTTTCCCGTCGGTCCCAGCCCGTATCCATTTGCTGTCGGCGACGTCAACAACGACGGCTGGATGGATGTCGCCGCTACGGCGTCGGCAACCGGGCCGTCACGGAGACAACAACTCCCGCTGAGTCGCGCCTTGACCCTGCTCTTATCGGACGGCAAGGGTGGTCTGGCCGCGCGCCAACTCCCGTTGCGAACCGGTGAGCCGTGGTTTGCTGCCATCGGCGATCTCAACGGTGATGGCAAAGCGGACATCGTCGCTTCGCATCACGAACTGAATGCGTTGACGGTGTTAGTAGGCAACGGTCGTGGCGAGTTTGTTGAAGGCCCTGGCTCGCCTTTCGATTTTGGAGTCTCGATCTTTCACATTGTGATCGCCGATGTGTATCGCGACGGAAAGAAGGACGTGATTGGCGCGACTGGAGACAGCATACGAGTGTTGCTGAGCGATGGCAGTGGTGTGTTGAAGTCGACTACACCGGTGACGGTTGGACGAGGCGCCTACCGACTCGCCGTGGCCGATCTTAATGGTGACGGCCGCAGCGACGTGGTTACCAGCAATTCTGAAAGTAACAGCGTGAGTGTCCTGCTCGGCCGGTAGACCTCTCACTCACGAAATTAAAAATCCACTAACGCCTCTGGCCCACCTGAATATGAGCTAAGATAAGGGCATCGTGTTCATACCCAATCTGCGCCCACTAGTCGCGAGCTTCGTGCTGACGCTGGTCCTGGCTGGGCTGACTGCCGGTCAGGATCGCAAAACTTTTACTGTCGGAAACGCAACCGCCGCGCGTGGTGAGAAAGTTACCGGCGCGATCGAAGTTCCAGCGGGTGTCGATGCCGGCCTCAGCATTCCTGTCGCAGTGATTCACGGCGCTAAGCCCGGCCCGGTGTTGGCCGTCGTCGCTGGTTCGCATGGCACGGAATACACCTCAATTATCGCGCTCGAGAAACTGATCGCGATGCTGAATCCAGCTGAGATCTCCGGCACCGTGATCGTGGTGCCGCTCATCAACATTCAGTCTTTCGAGCAAAAAGTGCCGCACGTCAACCCGGTAGACAAGAAAAGCATGAACCGTTTCTATCCGGGCAAGATGGATGGCAGTCAAACTGAGCGCGCTTCTTATCTGATCACCAAACAAGTCGTCGAGCAATGCGATCACCTGATCGATCTTCACGGTGGCGATTTGGACGAAAGCCTTCGGCCTTACAGTTATTGGACGAAGACCGGGAATGAAAAGCAGGATCAGATTTCACGCGAGATGGTCCTCGCGTTTGGTCTCGACCACATCATTATTTCGGCGGACAGGCCAAAGGATCCGCAGGCCTCCCGATATCTTGAAAACACAGCCACTACACGCGGCAAACCCTCGATCACCGCAGAGGCGGGACATGCCGGCACAGTCGAGACTGACGATCTCAACGCGCTCATTAACGGCTGTTTGAGTGTGATGCGTTATCTGAAGATACTGCCGGGGCAACCAACCATGGTCGACCATCCAGTCTGGTTCGAAAAGGTGGTCACGCTGGCTAGTGAGCAAACGGGAATATTCTATCCAGTGATCAAACGTGGGACGTACGTCGAAGCAGGAATGAAAGTTGGTTACGTTACGGACTACGTCGGCAAAGTAATCTTTGAAGCCCGCGCACCCGTCGCGGGCGTAGTGCTTTACATCTGCGCGGTGCCATCAATGACCAAAGGCGCAACGATCGCCAACATCGGTGTAGCAGTCCGGTAAATCATCTCGTCAGCGAACCACTTCAAAATCGATCAATTGCGTTGTCTCTCCCCGGTTGCCCATTTGGTCCTTTACCGTCACCTGAAGCACATACGTTCCGGGCGTCAGTGAAGTCAAACGCAGACCACCCGCGCCTGAGATTCGTTCGAAGTCAGTTTGCCCGGTCGTATCAATGGGTTTCGCACCGCCGTCATAGACCAACGCACCCTCGCGAAATAGTTTGACCTGGGCCAGCAGTTGCGTTGGCTTCTTAGCGCCACCGGCATACACGACATAGCCGTAATACATGTTTGATGACGAGTGGAAGCGCCGCATCGCCATATTCGCGATGGCGCTGCTAACTCCCGTCTCCGCACTTTGCCGTGAATCAGATCCCGGCTGGAATGTTTCGGGATCGGTCGACAGAGTGATACCCGACAACGCGATCTTATTTGTGACCAGCGCCGGCACTTCGACAGGCTGCGCTGCACTGCCAAGCTTTGACGACCCGGTATCTCGCACCGCAACACGTAATTGATACGCGCCGGGCTTTTTGGCCGGCACGTCCAGCTGATAGACCAGTCCATCATGCGCCGCTCGTTCGTAGTCTTTCGCCGCTAGCTTCAATGTTCGATCTTCCTGAATCTGCTCAACTACACCGCCATCAACGTCAAAAAGAATGGACCACAGATGCAGCTTTGCACT
>DATJKO010000584.1:0-3686 GCA_035491355.1 Pyrinomonadaceae bacterium | reverse complement strand
AGTTTGTTCAACTGTCTGCCGCGCAAGACGGAGATCGATCAGATCGGCGTACTGCCGATGATCCGTCTGTTTCGCGAGCCGTTGTCGAGCAGCGCGCGCATTCTGAAACGCACATCGGACTTGCTCATCTCCGGCCTCTCGATCTTCCTGCTGCTACCGCTGTGGCTGCTGATCGCGGTGCTGATCAAACTCGACTCGCGAGGGGCGATCTTCTACACGCAGGAACGCGTCGGTATGGATGGACGGCTATTCCTGCTCTACAAGTTCCGAACGATGGTTGCGGGCGCTGATCCGGAACTGCATCGTGAGTATCAACGCGCTTTCATCGCGGGGCGTGCGGAAGCGAATCTCGGAGACGAACAGAAGCCCACGTACAAGCTGCTTTCGGATCCACGCATCACGCGCGTTGGAAAGTTTTTGCGCCGGACGAGCCTCGACGAAGTGCCGCAACTCTGGAATGTGTTGTTAGGCGATATGAGTATTGTTGGACCACGACCGCCGATTCCTTACGAAGTCGAGGCGTACGAGTTGTGGCATCGCAAACGCCTCGACATGAAACCGGGGCTGACTGGACTGTGGCAAGTGTCGGGAAGAAACCGCTTGCCGTTCGAAGAAATGGTTCGACTGGATCTCTTCTACATCGAGAACTGGTCGCTGCTGCTCGATCTACAAATAATCCTGCGCACCGGGTTCGTCATGCTCGGTCGCGAAGGCTACTGAGCGGCGAATCCCACTAGTGCGAGCTCGAGCAAGAGAATCTTTTTGATCCCTTTATAGAGTGGTTCGATTTCGCAATTCTCCGTCAACGCGTGCGAATCAGCGCAGGGACCTGCGCCGGTCGAGATTGAACTAATCCCTTGTATCAAGGCGGCGCTCGAATTGTTCGAGCCGGCATTCCCGATCGGTGGATTAAAACCCATTGCTCGATGCACCGCTTCAGCGATCTTCACCAGGCGCGATTCGCGATTGCCCGGCAACACTGCCGCGGGTGACGACGAAATGAGGTCAGTCTTGACCGTCATGCCTGCCCGTTTCGCTTCTTCGTCGAGAATCGTCGCGATCTTCTTCTCCAGATCGGCGAGAACCTCATCACTCGTCGACCGCAAGTCGAGAGAGAACCAGGCGTCTGATGCCTTGGCGTTCGGAACCTCAGAGCCGCCGAGCATTCCTATGTTAAGGTTCGATGACGGGTTCGTCGGAACATTCAATTCATAAATGCGTGCAATCGCACGCGCCATTGGTAACGAAGCGGAATACGGTGGCGTCCGCGAACGAGTGTGACCGCCGGGTCCGATGATATGGTGTCGATACCAGTTGATACCGATCCCGGCGTAAGTGAAACCTTCGTATCCGCCGTCGAGGGCGACGTAGAAATCGACCTTGCCTTTGTTGTCTTTCGTGTATTGTTTGGCGCCGGTCATGCCCGCTTCTTCGTCGGTCGTGAAGAGAAAAACTATGTCGCCTTTGGTTTTGATCTTCGCCGCGTCGAGCGCGCGAATGGTCGCGAGCAACGCTTCGATGTTGCGGGTGTCATCGCCGACGCCGGGTGCGTATACGCGGCCATCACGCACCGTGGCTTTGATTTTCAGACCAGGTTGAAAGACAGTGTCCATGTGCGCGTCGAAGACTGCGACTGGACCACCGCCCGTGCCTTTACGCGTAGCGATTAAATTGCCCACGGCGTCGTAACGAACGTCGAGCTTGTACTTGCGCAGCAGCGACTCGATGTAGCGCGCGCGTTCCTGTTCCTGTTTCGACGGCGCGTTGATCTCGGTAATAGCAATCCACTCGCGCAGGATTGCGTCGCGGTTCTTGTCGATGTGATCGAACGCTGCCTGCAGGCGCGCATCGTTTTGAATTGCTTTCACCTCGTCAGTCGGGGATGGTGACTGAGCCTGGACGGTAATTGACAGGACCAACACAGCAAGCAGGATTGAGCGCATGGAACTCTCTTTTGGTATGGAATAGTAGACCGCCGACATTCTAATATGCCGACGATGCAGAATTCGAATCGCATTATTGAGAACGGCGTTATTGGCTGCCTGTTTCTCATTGCCATGTTCGCGCCTCACTCGATCGCCGTCACGCAAACTGCGTGGCTGGTGGGCATGGCGCTCTGGCTGTTGCGGTTCGCGATCTATCCTCGTCCGCAGCTTTTTCGCTCGCCGGTTGATTTTGTGTTGATTGGGTTCTTTGTTTTGAGCGGGATCTCCGGCGTCTTTTCCTACAACCCGATCATGTCGATCGGAAAGATGCGAGCGGCGAGTCTGTTCACGATCGTCTATCTCGTCAGCCAGAACGCACCTTCACTACGGACCGTGCGGTGGCTCGCGTTTGTGCTGATCGGTTCGTGCATGGTGAACGTGTTGTGGACGGCGGGCGGTTTGGCGCTCGGCCGCGGCGTGAAGGTTCAGGGCGTGAGTGCGGAGAGCCCGCTGGCGAAAGCGGTGTTTCACACGCGCATGGTTAAGAACGCAACGCCGATCAGGGACGGCGATATTGTTTGGCAAGTGGACGACCAGCGCGTTGACGATCCTGATTCACTGGCGTCGGCGCTCGTGTCAGGTAAGGGAAGCGTGGCGAAGGTCAGGATCTACCGCGTGGAGTGGATGCCGGAATTGGAAGTGCCGCGAACGCTGCTGACGGGAACAAACGCACAACAGCAGTTAGGGATTTCCGGTTGGACGCGAGGTCGCGATTGGCGCGCGACGGGCTTTTACGGTCACTGGACCACGTACGCTGAAGTGCTGCAACTGATCGCGTCACTGGCGCTGGGAATATTCCTGGCGCTGTCGCAGAAGATGAACCGGACGGGTCTGTTGTTGCTCGTTGCGATTGCCGGTCTCGTGTTTGCACTCGCGATGACGGTGACGCGTGGATCGTGGATCGGCTTCGCGGTTTCCGCGGCGACGATGTTGCTGTTGAGCTTGTCACGCCGAACCGTTTTCATCATCGCAGCTTGCGCGGTGCCGCTCGTATTCGCCGGCATTCTGCTGCTGCAACAACGTCGGAACGTTGGCTTCTTCGACACTGCCGATCAATCGACAAGCTGGCGCCAGATGGTTTGGCGCGACGGTTTCAACCTGCTGGTCAGCAAACCGCGACATCTGCTCGTCGGCGTGGGGATGGATTCGATAAAAGGGCACTGGCGTGAGTGGGGAATGTTTGATAACGGCCGCCAGCCGGTCGGACACATGCATTCGAACCTCTTGCAGATCGCGCTCGAACGCGGTGTGCCGGCACTGATCGTTTGGCTGCTGATACTCGGAGTTTACCTGCGGATGTTGTGGCGTTTGATCCGACAGACTACCGACTTCCCACGTGGTCTCGCACTCGGCGCGTTTGCGGGAGCGGTCGGGTTCTTCACGAGCGGCCTGGTCCACTACAACTGGGGCGACTCCGAGGTGGTCACAGTTTTCTATCTGATCATGGGGTTGGCTTTGGTCGTGGCGCGGACCGTGACGGCCGGCCCACCGAAACAATCCGTTCGATGAGCTTCGCATCGTCGGGCAGCAATCCCGACTTCGGCAAACGCGGCGTCAACGTCAACCAATTCCGATCCATGGCGAACACTTTACGAAACAACGGCAGCGAGTCGTCGACGCGTCCCATGTTCACCAGTGCCACCGCATGCCAGTAGATCATTTCAGCGTTGTCGGGAACGAGCTTCTCCGCGGCTGAGTACT
>DATJKO010000583.1:0-5747 GCA_035491355.1 Pyrinomonadaceae bacterium | reverse complement strand
GACTCGGAAACGACAAATGAAAAACGACAAACGATAAATGACAAATAGTCCGCACCATTTCTGGCAGGACCGTCCGGTGTTCGTCACCGGCGCGAGTGGACTGCTGGGCAGTTGGCTCGTGCGCCGGTTGCTGAATGCGGGTGCCGACGTCGTTTGTCTGCTGCGCGACTGGGTGCCGCAGAGCGAGTTCGTACGCGGTGGACTGCTCGAAAGAGTGAAAGTCGTGCGTGGCGATCTGCGCGATCAGGAAACAGTCGAACGCGCACTCGGTGAATATGAGATCGACACCGTCATACATCTCGCAGCGCAAACGATCGTCGGTATCGCCAACCGCAATCCCGTCTCAACATTCGAAAGCAATATCGGCGGTACGTGGACGCTGCTCGAAGCATGCCGTCGCAGTCCTTTAGTGAAACAGATCGTCGTTGCGTCGTCTGACAAGGCTTATGGACATCACGAACAGCTTCCGTACAACGAAGACGCGCCGCTGATTGGCCGTCATCCGTACGACGTCAGCAAGTCGTGCGCGGATCTGATCGCGCAGGCATATGCGGCGACTTACGATCTGCCCGTCGCGATCACACGCTGCGGAAATCTCTATGGTGGCGGCGATCTCAACTGGAACCGCATCGTTCCCGGAACGATCCGTTCCGTCATTCGCGGTGAACGTCCGGTGATTCGATCCGATGGGAAGTTTGTGCGCGATTACTTTTACGCGGAAGACGGCGCCGCCGCGAACATGTCGCTTGCCGAAAAACTCGCTGCCGATCCAACGTTGAAGGGCCAGGCTTTCAACTTCTCCAATGAAACACAGTTGACCGTGTTGGAGCTGGTCGAGCGGATTCTCAAGTTAATGGACTCGAATCTCGAACCGGAAGTGCGCAACGAAGCGGTCAATGAGATTCGTCAGCAGTACTTGAGTGCTGAAAAGGCGCGGCAGGTGCTTGGCTGGCGTCCGCTGTTTAGTCTCGACGATGGTTTGCTCGTGACGATCACCTGGTATCGAGAATTTCTTGGGGCCGCCAAATGACGCTCGAGTCGTCGATTGCCTGCCGATCGTGCGGCCACACCGATCTCAAACAGATTCTGTCTCTCGGACCGACGCCGCTCGCCAACGCACTTCTCACGTACGAGCAGACGCGCGAACCCATCGAGCGCATTCCGCTCGACCTGGTGTTTTGCCCAAACTGCGCACTGGTTCAAATCACCGAGACCGTTTCCCCGGAACGACTGTTTCGCGAATACTTCTACTTCTCGTCATTCTCAGACACCATGCTGCGGCACGCCGCGGACATCGCAGCGAAGATGGTCGTCGAGCAGGGTCTTGGTCCGAACAGTCTGGTGGTGGAAGTTGCCAGCAACGATGGTTATCTGCTCCGGCAGTACCAACGGGCCGGCATACGGGTGTTGGGAATCGAACCGGCCGTGAACATCGCGCGCGTCGCAGAACGGGACCATGGCATCCCTACGATCAAGGAGTTCTTTACGGAACAACTTGCGCGACAACTGCGAATAGAGGACTTCAACGCCGACGTGATCCATGCCAACAACGTTCTGGCCCACGTGCCCGATCTGAACGACTTTGTGTTTGGTCTTGGAGTATTGTTGAAAATCGACGGCATCGGGGTAATCGAGGTGCCTTACGTAAAAGACATGATCGACCGTTGTGAGTTCGACACGATCTATCACGAGCATCTCAGCTACTTCTCGCTGACCGCGCTACAGAATTTGTTCAGCCGCAACTCACTCAACATTCATCATGTCGAACGATTACCGATTCACGGCGGGACCTTGCGCATTTACGTTTCACATCAGCGCGAGCCAGATGATTCAGTTGTAGAGTTACTGAACGATGAGAAGAAGTGGGGTGCGGAGAAACGCGATTTCTACAGCACGTTTGAAGCCAACGCCGTGTGGCTCCGACAGAAAATCCGTGAACGGGTAATAACGTTGAGAAATCAAGGCAATCGGATTGCCGCCTATGGCGCCTCCGCAAAAGGTACGACGCTGATCTCGTACTGTCGTATCGGAGGAGCGCTTGGTTACGTGGTCGATCGCAGTACCGTCAAACAAGGTCTCTATACTCCCGGCACAAACTGCCTGCGGATTCACCCGCCTGAGAAACTGTTACAAGACATGCCGGATTACGTGCTGTTGTTGACCTGGAATTTCGCTGACGAGATCCTCGAACAGCAAGCCGAGTACAGGCGACGCGGCGGACGCTTCATCATTCCGATTCCATCCGTTAAGGTTGTTTGAACATGGGCATCACTTTCAGGGAAACAAAACTCGCCGGCGCTTTTGTGATCGAGCCCGAAAGTTTTACCGATGAGCGCGGGATCTTTGCGCGCAGTTTTTCCGAGCGTGAGTTTGCGAGTCGCGGTATCAACCCGCGCATTGCCGAATGCAACATCTCTGTGAGCAATAAACGTTACACCATCCGCGGCATGCATTTTCAAACCGCACCCTGTGCGCAGGCGAAGCTGGTCCGTTGTACGAAAGGCGCGATCTACGATGTGATCATCGACCTGCGGCCGGATTCTCCGACATTCAAACAATGGATCGGTGAAGAGTTGACCGCCGAAAACCGGCGCATGCTTTACGTGCCCGAAGGGTTCGCCCACGGTTTTCAAACGCTAGCAGACAATACGGAGGTTTTCTACCAGGTCTCCGATTTCTACGCGCCTGAAAGCGCTGGCGGCGTTCGCTGGAACGATCCGGCGTTTGGCATCAGATGGCCGGCGATGGATGGTGTCACCATCAACGAGCGCGATCAAAACTATCCGAATTTCAAGGCATAACCGATGAGTTTGTACCAGACGCTGAAACGCGCCGTACCTCTCGAATGGAAGCTGGCGCTTCACAAAAACAAAACGTTGCCCCGGCGGGTCGCCCTGCGTGTGTCCAATCGTCTGAGCGGACACCCGCCACTGCCGCCCGGCAATTTGATCTTCCTGGTGACCGGCAGCGAGAGTCCGGAATGGTTTCTTAACAGTGGGCGTTCCGCCAGCGAAGCGATTCGCGAAATACTCGCAAAACACGATCTGAAGATCGCTCAGTTCTCTGCCGTGCTGGATTTTGGCTGCGGCGTCGGGCGCATCATGCGGCACTGGAGTTTTGACCGTGGGCCAGCGTGGCACGGCACGGACTACAACCCGCAACTCATCGAGTGGTGCCGCGAGCACCTGAAGTTTTCGCAGTTCAACGTCAACACGCTTTCCGGCAAGCTTCCCTACGACGACAACACGTTCGAGTTCATCTATGCCTACTCGGTGTTTACGCACCTGAACGAAGAGCTACAGTTCTTTTGGATCAATGAACTGTCGCGGATACTCAAGCCGGGCGGTTATATCTACTTTACGACTCACGGCCACTATTACCTGAAGGGACTGACGCCCGAAGAACGCGAACAGTTTGAGCGCGGCCAACCGGTGGTGCGAGAACAGCAGGAGTCAGGGTCGAATTTTTGCGCAGTCTTCCATCCTCCAAGCTACGTACACGAAACGATCGCTAAGAACTTTACCGTAGTCGATTTCATTCCCGGCAGCGATAAGGGCACGTCGGCCCACGACGTTCATCTGATTAAGAAGCCGGTTTGATCGGCGGTTCGCGTATGTCCTCCGAAATCATTGCCGATCTCGAACTCCTGACGCCCGCGCTCGCCAGCGCCGGCGCCAACGAGCGTTTACGCAACGCGATCTTCGACGCCCTGCGGCAGGCAGAAACTAACGCCGACGACGCGACAGCCTTTCGTGAGCAAGTACGCTGGCCGCTGATCCTCGCGCTGCTAAGCGAGGTGAAAACTCACCGCGTCGTGCTGCAAAACGGTCTCGTGTTCGACGTCAGCCCTGACAGTCGTATCGAAAAATCTTTGCTGTTGAGTACAGAAGCGCATCCGGATCACGTCTGGGAACCACAAACGACCAGGCTGCTCACATTGCTCGCGGCCGGCGCGCGCAACGTGATCGTCGGCGGAGCGTACATCGGAGATCACGTCCTCTTTATCGCTCGGGCAATTGCGGGCGCCGGCGCCGTCCACGCCTTCGAACCGGCGAGTCATTCGTTCGAGCGACTGTTGCACCACGTCAAGATCAACAACCTCGACAATGTCGTGGCTCACCGGCTTGGTCTTTGGGACGTCAGCGACGTCGCGCTGCAACTCGAAGGTGATCTCGCGCTTGCCTCGTCGGTCCCCATGATCGATCCGGAACGCGCGTTCAATTCCCTGTCGATCGACGACTACGTTCGCGCCGAGAACCTTCAATCCGTCGAGTTGATCATGCTCGACACCGAAGGAGGAGAAGAGAATTCGCTGGCCGGCGCCCATGAAATCATCGCGCGCGATTCACCAAACATCGTGTTTGAGATTCACAGAAACTTTGTCGATTGGACCGGTGGGCTGGAGAACACCGCGATCGTGCAGTTACTGACGTCGCAAGGTTACGACCTCTACGCGATTCGCGATTTTCATAACAACTATCCGATGGCAGGAACGCCGATCGAAGTGATACCGGTGAACGACGTTTACCTCGAAGGGCCACCCCACGGATTCAACACTCTCGCAACGAAGGATCGCGATCTGATCGACCGCCTCGGATTGCGCGTCGTGAAGGGCGTCAGCCCCAAGCTATTGCTCGACCGCGATCCTGCGTTGCATCTTCCGCTACCTGCTGACAGTTGAGCCCGGCATGATTACCGTTCTCGGCGCATCTGGTTTTATCGGCTCTCACCTGGTCAAGCGACTCGACGCGCTGGGCAGTGATTATCAGGCGATTGGAAGGAATGACGCCCTGCCCGCCGGACCATTAGGACAGGTTGTCTATTGCATCGGACTGACAGCCGATTTCCGATCGCGACCGTTCGATACGGTCGAGGCACATGTTTGCAAGTTGCTCGCGGTGTTGCGCGACTGCCGCTTCGATTCGCTCCTCTATCTCTCGTCGACACGGCTTTACACCGGCGCCGATTCGACCGACGAGGAAACAGCGATTCGAGTGGCGCCGGTTGAACCGAGTGATCTATACAACGCTTCGAAAGTAATGGGCGAATCGCTCGTGCTGAACTGCGGGCGTCCCGCGTACGTCGTCAGAATCTCGAACGTCTACGGCGATGACTTTGAATCCGACAACTTTCTCCCGTCGATCATCAGGGACGCGATTGTCGCGCAGAAGATCGTGCTGCAAACCTCCGCTGACTCAGCGAAGGACTACATTTCCATCGACGATGTCGTGAACAATCTGATCGCAATCGCGAAGAGCGGAAAAGAACGAATCTACAATTTGGCGAGTGGCGTCAATGTGTCGAATAACGAACTAGCCGGCGCGCTTCGCGACGTGACGGGATGTACGGTCGAGTTTGCGCCGCAAGCGCCGTCTGTAACGTTTCCCTCGATCAAAATCGAGCGGCTGCGAGCAGAGTTTGATTTCAAGCCGTCGCACGTCATCTCCGACATCCCGCATTTGGTAGACTTGTGCCGCCGCGACGCGGATTCTTCTCATGATCAAAGTTGATATCGAGCAGGGCATAGTCAGCGTGGAGGAAGCTGGGCAGACCAGCACGCATCGGCTCGACACCCCCGAAGCTTTCAAGATCATTTCCGACCTCTGGCTGCGCGCCGGCTGGGACAACAAGCACGTCTACACGTTCACGTGGCTCGGGCGTCCGATCATTCAACTGCCGGAGGATATGTTTCGGCTTCAGGAAGTGATCCATACGGTGCGCCCGGATGTGATTGTCGAGACGGGAGT
>DATJKO010000582.1:0-2044 GCA_035491355.1 Pyrinomonadaceae bacterium | reverse complement strand
ATACTTATAAGACGCTTCGGTGAAGTAGATCGTGCCGTCGGCGCCGATGTCCAGGTCGTTCAGGCAGCCAAACTTCGCGCCGTCCGACTCGGTCGCGAGCACCTTGATCTCGCCAGCCGGACTCACCGAAAGCAGACCTTTGATCGCATCCGCGATAATCAGATTTCCATCGCGATCGAAAACCATTCCCAACGGTCTGCCCTGAGTGTTCGCAAAGAGGTGCGGCTGCGTGCCGTCACTTTGTAGTTGGATGATGCGCCCGTCCTCGAGACCCGCGTAGATGCGACCCGACGCGTCGAGCGCGACGTCTTCAGGCTTGTGACCTTCGCCGAGCGAAAGTCTGTCGACTGGCGATAGACGCGTGTTTCGTTCGTACTGTCCAGTGAAACCAGGAGCTGCAGGAGGCGTCCACGCGGAAGGGGTGATCGGCACCGGCGCAAACAACAGGTAAGCAAGGGTAGCTAAGACGACGAGGAGAACGAGCGCGACGACGATTTTCTTCCGACTCATGCTTTAACCACAAAGAGGTACAACAGACACAAGAAGCACAAGAGAACTAACGAGAAAGTTTTTAGAAACCAACTCTCCGGGCCGTGGTCACCGCTCGCCGCGTGCTTTTTCAACTTGCGATTGCAACTCGACTGCGAGTTTGCGAATGCCAGCTTGATCCATCGGTTCGATCAACCGCAACGCCTCGTCCAAAATGCGTCGCTGATGCTCGGGCCATCCTGGTTTGCCGGACACGCTGCCGAGATCGCCGTCGTACAACGCGACACGCGGCGGACGCACACTCTCAACAATGTCCTTAACGACAGCCAGCGTCATCGTGGGAATCCCAGCGATCTCCAGCGCACGAGCGACGAGACCGATGGACTGATGACACAGCTCGGAAGCCGGAATCAACAACGCCGCCTGCACCTCGTAACGTTGCGCGCGCTCAGCCAAACTTGGCGCCAGGTTTTCAACGACCTTCATCGCGTCGGGGATGTAACCGCAGAAGCTCCAGAACACCGGATTCAACTGGCCGATGATTCCGTTCTTCTCAAACTCCAGCAATCTTTCGATGGGCAGTTGCGAATTCGCGTCCTGGTGCACGGCGGCGCTGTCATATCCACGCGCGGCGAAACGAAGGTCGACAGGCTCAACTTCGATCGGGATCTCGCGAAAGTTCGAATCTCCACCCGCCGCGCTCGTATCAAACGACGGCGTGCCATCGATGTACGCGCCTGCGGACGAGATCAACGCCAGATTCAACATCGGTAGCGCACGCCGCGCTGGATTGAAAGGGGCGCGTTGATTCCTGACCCACGGGTAGTCGGTGAGGTCGTCAGATCCCGCACCGGCACTCGGCTTCCACCCGTCGTAGCGCCGCTGCCAATGCTCAATGTCTTCAATGATGTCCAACGAATTCTCCGTCCTCACTGTCTCACGCTGCGCCCGACAACGATCAGCGCCACAAGAGCGGCAATCATAGCAATCCCCAGCGCATTAACCGAATAACCGTGCAACGCGTTGAATTCAATCCGCCGCGCATCGCTCGTCGCAATCTGGTCGATGGGCAATTCCAGCGCCGCGCGAATCGCGCGCATCCGTGCGGCGATGAACCAGTGACCCACGGCCGTCGTCAAAGCGATCAAGCCGATGCAGACAAGCTCGATTATCAAACTCAGCTTTGTTTGCGCGTGCCGTCTCAACAACGCGGTCAGCAGCAGCAACAACGCAATCACAAAACCCGCGACATTAATCACGCCCAACGTGCGCGTGACGATTGACCCGGCAATCTCGCTAGCGTTCGCCAAACCAAACGATCGCAAAACGCCAAACGCCGCCGGTGCAACGACCGCGCCGAAGAAGAGTGCGGCTCCCGCCCACGCCGCCAGCAACGCAAACCGAGTAAGACTAAGAATGATGCGCGTCCTTTCTAATCAAACTCGTCGATCGCAGGCAGCAATCTGATCTTCGGCGGATCGATCTGCGGCATCCCCAACTCGCGCGGATCGGGAACACTCAACAACCACGACAACGCCGAATCGAGTTGCGCCTG
>DATJKO010000581.1:0-6767 GCA_035491355.1 Pyrinomonadaceae bacterium | reverse complement strand
TTTCGATTCGTTAGGCGAAGGCGCGGCGTTCGCTGAGTTAACTGACGTATTCAAGAAGTAAATCAGGAAACCAGTCGAACGAGGGCGGTCGCGAATCGCACCCACGCATCAGTTCCCGCCAGCAGGATCCGCAGCGGCTGCATGACGATGATGAAGACTGCTCCCCACAGAAACGCCGGATGCAGACGGCGGTGCCTGATCGTGTCGAAGGCGACGAACGCGAGCAAGCACAGGTCAGTCAATCCGAAGAAGGCGAGTGCACCGCCATTGGTGATGAAACTCAGCGGAATGCGCCCTATCGCCGGCGCCAACATGTTTACTGCTGCGAGTAGCATCAATCGCTTGTGAACGTCCAAACGCTTCCGAAAGTACAGCGCTGCTCCGACCAAAACAGCAAAGACAAACATGTCCCCCAGCGGCACGATCAAAAACTGAAACGCGGTTGGCACGGTGTACTGTTCGCGCGCCGCTGCATAGAGTCCCGTTAATACGCCGACAATCACAACCAGCGCGGACAGCACTGCGCCAAACACACCTAATTGCTGGTGCAGTTTCGTACGTCGCTTGGCTACCAGTGAAACCTGAACGATGAACAGCGCAACCCACGCGCTCATCACAATCCCGTGAAGATGCACGAACCGACTTGGTATCGCCGGGGTGCTGAACAGCGGTTTGAGATAGTAGGTACGCGCGAAGCCAAGCACGACGATGACGGGGACTACGATGGCGGCCAGGAGATACAACGGCCGGTCGCTGATGCGACGGTGAATGTTGGGGGAAGTAGCCATCTGGGAGCTCCTTGAGTGGTTTGGGAGTCAGGCTCGTTGGTACTTCTTGCTTAGTACTTTGTACTTTGATCTGCTGCGAGTAAACTGTAAACGTAAAAAGCGAAAGAAACAAAGCACCAAACACAAAGTACCAAGTACCAAAATGCCCACGATTCCCCAACGCGAGTTGTATCGCATGATCAACGAGGCCGGCGACCGCGGCGAACGGGTCGTCGTGGCGACGGTGGCGCATACGCGCGGTTCGACGCCGCAGCAACGCGGCGCGAAGATGCTCTTCTTTCAGAGCGGCGAAGTTGCCGGAACCGTCGGCGGCGGCTGCATCGAAGCGGAGGTTTGGGCGGAGGCGCAGGCGTCGATGCGATCGGGCAAATCTGAATTGCATCACTTCTCGCTTACTGCCGACGAAGCGAGCGAGGAAGGCATGGTTTGCGGCGGCACGATGGAGATTTTCATTGAGGTAATCAGCGCTTAGCATTTGTCATTTTCCATTTCTCATTTGTCATTCGAAGAAGACGAAGGGCTGGTGGAAATGGAAAATGAGGGACGATAAATGGCAAACGGAAAATGACTATGTCTCAAGATTTCCTGGCCAATTACAAAGCCAAACACCAACACCCGCTCAACCGGCTCACGCACAGCATCGGCATTCCGCTGATCGTCATTTCGCTACCGCTTTTTTTCTTCAACTGGCGGTGGGCGCTGGCGATGTTCATCGTAGGTTGGATCCTGCAGTTCGTGGGTCACGCCATTGAAGGTAATCAGCCGGCGTTCTTCAGGAATCCGGTGTACCTGTTGGTTGGACCACTCTGGCTCTTCAAGCGCGTCGGTTCGGTGTTTGGATTAAGCAGAGCGCAAAAGTAAGCCCCTCGATTCCCACCCGCCTAAGTTTCATGGCAGACAAGGAACCCGCATCTCCGACGACAATCACGCAGGTGATTGCCCAACTACTCGACCGCGGCGCGATTGCCGCAGTCATAACCGTCGTGCGTGGACCAACAACCGGTGCGAAGTTGCTGATCAACGAGCACGAGATCATTGCGGGCAGTCTCGGCAACGCGGAACTCGACGCGCTCGCCGGCGCGCACGTGAGCGAGTTTCTTCGCTCGCATCACGAGACGCGCATGTTTAGCGTCAACGACCTGGCGCCGGGGTTTCCGCTCGCGAGTGAGACGGTGCTGTTGTTCGAACGACTTCAACCCGCACCTCGTTTGGTCGTATGTGGCGCGGGACACGTCGGCGCTGCGCTCGCAAAGCTTGGAAGCTTTGTCGGATATCAGACTACGCTGATCGACGATCGCGCCGAGTTTCTCCAACGCTCACTGTTTCCGGAAGGACAGATTGAACTCGTCGTCGCTGACGATTGGGAGACAGCAGTCGGCGATGTAATCGGGACTGGACGCGGAGTTGCCGTCGCCGTCGTTACGCGTGGTCACAACGAAGACGAGCGCTGTATGCATGCTGTCATACGAACAGACCCTGACTATACCGGATTGATCGGCAGCAAACGTCGCACGTCGATCGTTATCGATCGCTTGCGTGAAAAAGGCGCGAGCGAGGAACAACTGAAGAAGATCCACGCGCCGATCGGACTCGACATCGGCGCCATCAGCCCCGAGGAAGTAGCGCTCGCTATCATTGCCGAGATCGTGACCCAGCGTCGCGGCGCGAGCGGCGGTTCCTTGTCAGCGTGGCGCCGCAAGCCCTGAAATGCCCAGCGATATTGCTACTCCAGTTGCACCCAGGACCGCGCGTCGCAGCGGAATGTTTCGCGCGCTGTCGCATCGCAACTTCCGTCTCTTCTGGACCGGAGCCTTGCTGTCGAATGTCGGCACGTGGATGCAGGCCGTCGCGCAGGGCTGGCTCATGCTCGAGTTGACTAACTCGGCCTTCTGGCTGGGCCTGGATGCTTTCGTCGCCACCATACCCGGACTCATGTTCACTTTGATCGGCGGAGTGTTCGCTGACCTGGTAGACCGGCGTCGACTATTACTCATGACGCAGGTTGTCGCCGGGTTCGCCGCGTTGGGTCTGGCAATTCTGGTCGCGACGAATGTGGTTAACCGCTGGATGGTGCTGTCGTTTTCATTCGTCACGGGCTGTTGCATGGCGTTGGCGAGTCCGTCGTTTCTGGCGATGACGTACGACCTGGTTGGTCGCGAAGACTTGCCCAACGCGATCGCGATGAACTCGACGCAGTTTCAACTCTCGCGCGTTGTGGGACCGGCACTGGCGGGCGTCGCATTTCGCGTCTTCGGACTGGCCGGTTGTTTCTTTGCGAATGCGGTTTCGTTTGTCGCCGTCGTAGGGTCACTCATGATGGTGCGGCAGGAACGACACCTGACTGCGGCGGCGCATTCAGTCCGTGACCGGCGCGCGCTGTGGCGCGATCTGACGGAAGGCTTTAGTTACGTGCGCAATCGTCCGCGCGTTTCGTCGTTGCTGATGTTGTCGGCGGTCAACAGTCTGTTCGGCGCTCCCTACTTTGCGATGGTTCCGATCTATGCACGCGATATTTTCGATCTCGGTGAGACGGGTTTGGCGCTGATGATGGGCACGGCGGGCGCCGGCGCCTTCGGCGGCGCGTTGCTCGTCGCGTATCTTGGGGATTTCCGACGGAAGGGGCAGTTCGTTCTCGGCGGTGCGATCGTGTTTGGCATCTGTATTAGCAACTTCGCGCTGAGCACGAACCTCACTCACTCGTTGATGTTTCTGTTCGGACTGGGGTTCGCACTCGTCGTTTCGGTCGCGATTACCAACACGCTATTGCAGAAACTGGTTACCGATCAGATGCGCGGCCGCGTGATGAGCATGTTCATTATGTCGTTCATGGGTACGATGCCGATTGGTAACCTCGTCGCAGGCGCCTTGTCGAAACGCTACGGACCACAAAAGATCCTCGCCGTCGGTGGACTGGTGGTCACGCTCTTCGCCGCCACCGTCGCCATTTTTAATAAGCGTCTCCGACAATTGCATTGAACTTCGCGCAAGAACGATCAGGCGGGGCGTTCTACTACCGACAGATGGATTCTGATGGGAGATTCGTATGCGAATGCAACCTAAACTGACGCGGTTTTTGCTCCTTTTCCTCATTTGTACAGCCGGCGCGGTCATTGCCAGTGCCCAGGGCGTTATCGTTCCGGGCCCGTGCCGGCGCTGCCCGTCGCCACCGATAAACGAGTTTCCGGTCACGCTGCCACGCTCGCTCCCGGTCAAGTCGATCAAGATCGACACGCGCATCAGTTCTCAGGTGGCTACGACGCACGTCGAACAGGTCTTTCGCAACGACACCAACGCCATCCTCGAAGGCACGTACTTCTTCCCGATACCTGAATCAGCCTCGATCACTGAATTCGCGATCTGGGACGGCGACCGCCGGCTTGTTGGCGAGGTCAGGACACGCGAAGAGGCGCGCCGGATCTACGACGAGATCGTACGCCGCCAGCGTGACCCAGGTCTGTTGGAATACGCCGGCAAAGACTTGTTTCAGGCGAGCATCTTTCCCATCCCCGCTCGTTCCGACAAGAAGCTGGAAATAACTTACACGCAGGTCGTGCACGCTGAAGGCGGCACTGTTTCCTATCGCTATCCACTCGGCATGGGCCGCCAGTCGACGCAGATTGGCACGGTTGCAGGACGCGTTGAAGTTGAAAGCCGCGACCCGCTGCGCAACGTCTACTCACCAACGCATGCGATCGACGTCAAGCGTAACACTGACCGCCGTTCGCTCGTTTCGTTTGAGAGTGACAGCACCAAGGAGCCCCAGGACTTCCAACTCTTCTACACGATCTCGAAAGAGGATTTTGGTCTGACTCTCCTGACGCACCGTGAGCCCGGCAAGGACGGATACTTCCTGCTGATGATCTCGCCCAAAGACGATTGGACCGAGCAGGAGTACTCCGCGAAGGACGTGGTGTTTGTCGTCGACACTTCCGGGTCGATGGCCCAGGAAGGAAAAATGGAGAAGGCCCGATCTGCGTTGCTCTACGGCGTGAGCATCCTGCGGCCCCAGGACCGTTTCAATGTGATCTCGTTTGCCGGCGAAGAACATTTGATGGAAACAGGACTCATCGCTGCGGACGAGAAGGGACGCGCGCGTGGCGCGGCATTTGTCAAAGGGCTGAAACCGGTCGGTGGAACCAACATCAATCAGTCGCTACTCGCATCGTTGGCTCAGTTTAGAGACGCGGATCGCGACCGGCCGAAGATCCTCGTCTTTATGACTGACGGATTGCCGACGGTCGACGAGACAAACGTCAATAAGATCCTCGACAACGTGCGCAAAGTGAGCAAGCCCGGCGTGCGAATGTTCACGTTCGGTGTTGGTTACGACGTCAACACTGCGTTGCTCGACAAACTTGCTTCGGAGAACGGGGGGATGGCGGATTACGTCGAGCCCAAAGAGGATCTGGAAGTAAAAGTCTCGAACTTCTTCACGAAGGTTAATTATCCCGTCCTCACCGATCTGCAAATCGACATGGGCGGAGCGAAGACGGACCTGATTTATCCGCGCAGTATTCCCGACGTGTTTCGCGGTTCGCAGGTGACGCTGATTGGGCGTTACAGCAATGCCGCAAGCCTTGATGCCATTAGTCTGCGACTGACGGGCAAGTCGAGCGGACAGAGTCGCAGTTTCACCTACGACAAGCTGAGCTTCCCGCTGCGCGCTGAGGCGAATGACTACCTGCCGCGATTGTGGGCCACGCGCCGCGTCGGCTGGTTGATGGAGCAGGTGCGGACGAACGGAGAGCAGAAAGAGCTGCGCGACGAGATCGTCGATCTCGGAACACGCTACGGCATCGTCACGCCTTATACGTCCTATCTGGCCTTGGAAGACAATGCAGTGAGCCGCGGATTTACCAATGGACCGATAAATGGTCGAGCAGATTCGCTGAACCTGCTTCGCAACAAAGCCCCGGCGTCGCAGCCGACCATGGCTCAGAGTGTGGGTGGTGCGGCTGCACCGGCTGATGCTCCGACCTTAAATACGACCACCGGCGTTGTGGCGGTAGAACAGAGCAAACGCGCGCGCGACCAACAGCAGGCTGACAAGCTGAAAGAAGAAGCACGCAAGGATGCGGTACGTCGGGTTGAGGGCAAGACGTTCTACCTGATCGATGACGTATGGACCGACTCGGAATTCAAGACTGATGCGAAGTTGCCGGAGACGGTCGTGAAATTTGCCAGTGACGAATACTTCGCGTTGTTGAAGCAGAATCCGAAGCTGGGAAGTTACTTCTCGCTGGCCGAGCGAGTGCTGGTGGTTTTCGAGGGACGAGTCTATCGAGTCAATGCAGCGGCTCCCTAACCTTGAACTGAGCATTGGAGTTAGGGTAAAAATTTCAGCAAATGAAAATCCTGACTTCAATGCCCCGGTTCACGGTTGCCGGACTGGTCCTACTGACGGTCATCAACATCGCCAGCGCCCAGGCAGGCTGGATCCCGGCGCGCGTCAACACCAGCGGCGGCGATCTCAATACGGTCTACTTTGTCGACACTAAACGTGGCTGGGTCGGTGGTGACGACGGTTTCCTGAGTCGCACCGACGACGGCGGCCAGTCATGGGTGCGGCAGACAATCAACACGAAGGCCGCGATTAACGACATCTACTTTCGCGATAAAGAGATCGGTTTCCTGTTAGCAGGCAATTCCATCTTCGTCACGCGCGATAACGGCAACACGTGGGTCAAGTCGCGGTCCTTCCTTCCCGAAGAATTCGAAGGCGCTGAAGTCGAGCTATACAGCGTCCGTTTCTCCAGCAAAAACAAAGGCTGGGTGGTTGGTTCTGTCAGCAAACGCGAGCGGGTGATCGACAGCATTCTGGTCTACACCGACGACGCGGGTCAGAGCTGGCGGCGGCAACGTACGCCGAGCCGGCTCGAGCTGATGCATGTCGACTTCGTCAGCGATAAGAGGGGCTGGATCGTCGGGGCCGACGGTACGATCCTGTTCACACGCGACAGCGGCGAAAGCTGGTCGAAG
>DATJKO010000580.1:0-6317 GCA_035491355.1 Pyrinomonadaceae bacterium | reverse complement strand
CGTACTCATCTTCATCGCCGCGTTGAGTGTGGGAACGGTTGGTCTGATCGTAATTTCGCGAATGTTGATGCAGCAAGCAGTGGCGAACTCGCAGTTCCTCGCCGCTGAACCAACAGTTGCCGAGAGTGTTCGTTGAGCTGCGTGACGAACACAAGGACCCCGTGACGCGTTAACTACAGGAGCGCGTCACGGGGACTTAGTTTCAGGTGCAAAGCGGACGATCGTCGCGCCGAGTCCTCCCGCATCAGGCGGCGCGTCCGTCCAATCCACAACAAACGAAGTGCGGGCGAGGATCGAACGAACCATTTGGCGTTGCACGCCGACACCTTTGCCGTGGATGATGCGCACGCTGCGGAAACCTTTATCGCGAGCGAGTTGCAAGTATTCCTCAACGACGCGCTTCACGTCGCGCGGTGGAATCGTGTGGAGATCGAAGATGTCGGTTATCTCAATCTCGACAGGCTCGGGAAACGGGTTGTCGTCGTCTAAATCCATATAGAGTCGGATAGCACCGATTTGACACTCTCTCGAACTGCTTTGTAAACTCGCGCTTCTTCAAATCCTACATTTTAATTAGAGGAATAAAGCGATATGGGTGCGCGAAAGAAGATTACTGTGGTCGGCGCGGGTAACGTCGGCGCAACGGCGGCACATTGGCTCGCCGCCAAGGAACTCGGCGACGTTGTACTGGTCGACATCGTCGAAGGGGTGCCGCAAGGCAAGGCTTTGGATCTCGCTCAAGCCGCACCGGTCGAAGGTTTCGACGTGCAGATGATCGGCGCCAACACTTACGACGAAACGGAAGGCTCGGACGTCGTGATCATCACGGCCGGACTGGCGCGTAAACCCGGAATGAGCCGCGACGATCTGTTAAAGACCAACGCCGGGATCGTGGGGCAGGTGGTCGATGAGTGCGTCCGACGTTCACCGAACGCGATTCTGATCATCGTTTCGAATCCGCTCGACGCGATGTGCCAGGTGGCACTGAAACGATCCGGTTTGCCGAAGCACCGCGTGATCGGAATGGCGGGCGTGCTCGACTCCGCGCGCATGCGCTGCTTCCTCGCCGAAGCACTCAACGTCTCTGTCGAAAACGTGACTGCGTTCGTGCTTGGCGGACACGGCGACACGATGGTGCCGTTACCGCGTTATTCCACTTGCGCGGGAATTCCCATCACCGAGTTGCTGACGAAGGATCAGATCGACGCGATCGTCAAACGGACTGCCGGTGGTGGAGCAGAGATAGTGAGTTTGTTGAAGACGGGTTCGGCGTATTACGCGCCGTCGGCAGCGGCGGTCGAGATGACTGAGTCGATCCTGAAAGACAAAAAGAAGATCCTGCCGTGCGCTGCCTATCTCGAAGGTGAGTATGGGATCAATGGTCTCTACGTCGGCGTGCCTTGCAAACTCGGCGCACGCGGGCTGGAACAGATCATCGAGATCAATCTGACCGCGGAAGAGAGAATTGCGTTGCAGAAGAGTGCGTCGGCGGTGCAGGAACTGGTGGACGTGTTAGGTATTTAGAGCCACAAGAAGGCCTAGCCACAAAAGGCACAAAGAACACAAAAAGAGTTCCGGCTGAACTCGTGATAGCGATTTAGCAACGCACGAATCTAACCGGAACTTTTTTGTGTTTTTTGTGCCTCTTTGTGGCTAACCTTTGAGCCAGCCCAGTAATCCGTGAACTACGGTCTCGCGGTTTTCCTCGTAGATCGCGCGGGTCAGCGGAATATTCATCGGACATGCTTTCACACAGTTCTGCGCGTTACCGCAGTTCGTTATTCCGTCCTCACCCATGATCCCTTCGAGGCGTTCGTCGCGATTCATCTTGCCCGACGGATGCATGTTGAATAGGCGTACCTGCGCGATCGCCTGCGGTCCGATGTAGTTGTCGCCCTCATACTGCGGGCACGCTTCCAAACAACAACCGCAAGTCATACAACGCGAGTAGGCGTAACGTTCCTGGACCTCGTCCTGATCCATTCGTGGTCCGGGACCGAGATCGTGAGTGCCGTCCAACTCGATCCACGCATGCACGCGTCGTAAGTGATCGAACATCGGCGCCCGATCCACAATGAGGTCGCGGATGTTGTGAAACTTCGACATCGGTTCCAGCTTGATCGGCTGTTCGAGGTTGTCGATTAGCGCCGAGCACGACTGCCGCGCGCGACCGTTGATGATCATCGTGCAGATGCCGCAGACCTGTTCGAGACAGTTCATTTGCCAGACCGGTGGCGTGGTCCGTTCACCCGCTTTGTTCACCGGGTTCTTCTGAATCTCCATCAAACACGAAATGATGTTGAGATTCGGACGATAAGGAATCTCGAACTGTTCCCAGTAAGGCGACGCGTCGGGATTGGCGCGACGACGAATGTGGATCTCGACTGTTCCAGTGTTGTTTGCCACGGGTAATTAGGCCTTTGCTGTCTCTTTCTTAGCTTTGCTGTAGTCGCGCTTGCGAGGTTGAATCAACGAAATGTCGATTGGTTCCCAGGAGAAGACCGGTCCCTCGCCGGAATACTCCGCGATCGTCGTCTTCATGAAGTTCTCATCGTCGCGATCGGGAAACTCGGGTTTGTAGTGCGCGCCGCGCGACTCGTTCCGATTCAAAGCACCGATGGTTATAACGCGCGCGAGTTCCAACATGTTTGCGAGATGGCGTGCGTGCGGCAAGGCCATCGTGGCCCACAGGTTTGAATCGTTGATCGAGATTCGCTTGTAGCGGTCCATCAACTCGAGCAGTTTGTTATCAGTAGCTTTGAGCTTGTCGTTGTAACGGACCACGGTGACGTTGTCCGTCATCCACTTGCCCATCTCCTGGTGCAGCACGTACTGGTTCTCGTCGCCGGTTTGTTTTATGAGCCGGTCGTTGATCTCCTGTTGCAGCTTGAGCTCCTGGTCGTAAACGCGCGAGCCGTCAGCGCCGTTACGTTCCACGTTCTTCGCGTATTCGATGGCCGCCGGCGCTGCGACGAATCCGCCGAAGACACAACTCACGAGCGAGTTGGCTCCGAGACGATTGGCGCCGTGAATCGAGTAATCGCATTCGCCGGCGGCGAGCAGTCCGGGAACGTTTGTGCGCTGGTTGAAGTCGACCCACAGTCCGCCCATCGAGTAGTGCACGCCGGGAAAGATGCGCATCGGCACGTGACGCGGATCGTCGCCGACGAACATCTCGTAGATTTCGAGAATCGCGCCGAGTTTTCGATCGAGAACATCAGCCGGAATGTGCGTCACGTCGAGATAGACCTGGTTCTCACCGCCGACGCCCTTACCCTCGATACATACCTGGAAAATCTCGCGAGTGGCGATGTCGCGCGGAACGAGGTTGCCGTAAGCGGGATACTTCTCTTCGAGGAAGTACCAACGCTCGTTCTCGGGGATCGATGAGGGCGACCGCGTATCACCTTCTTTGCGCGGCACCCACACCCGTCCACCTTCACCGCGCGCCGACTCCGACATCAGCCGCAACTTATCTTCACCGGGAATCGACGTCGGATGGACCTGAATAAACTCACCATTCGCATATCGCGCGCCTTGCTGATACGCGGCGGAGACCGCGCTGCCGGTGCAGACCATCGAATTGGTCGACTTGCCAAAGATCAAACCCGGTCCACCGGTGGCGATGATCACCGCATCGGCCGGAAATGCCTTGAGCTCGAGTGTTTGCAAGTTCATCGCAATCAAGCCGCGGCAGACCTGATGATCGTCGAGCACGAGCGACAGCATTTCCCAATGCTCAAACTTCCTGACTTTGCCGGTGACCTCGTAACGCCGCACTTGTTCGTCGAGTGCGTAGAGCAACTGCTGTCCCGTCGAGGCGCCGGCGAAAGCGGTGCGATGGTGCTTGGTGCCACCGAAGCGACGGAAGTCGAGTAGACCTTCGTTAGTACGAGAGAAAGGAACGCCCATGCGATCGAACAAGTAGATGATCGCCGGCGCCATGTCACACATTTGTTTGGCGGGCGGTTGATTTGCGAGGAAGTCGCCGCCGTAGACCGTGTCGTCGAAGTGTTCCCAGGTCGAATCGCCTTCACCTTTGGTGTTGACCGCGCCGTTGATGCCGCCTTGAGCGCAAACCGAATGAGATCGCTTGACGGGCACGACTGAAAAGAGATCGACCGCGTGGCCGCCCTCGGCGATCTTCATTGCCGCAGCGAGCCCCGCAAGCCCGCCACCGACAATCGCGATCTTCATGCCGTTACTAGCCATTAATGAACAAGCCCTCCTAATAATCCGCCGTCACGAACAAAAGCCACCGCCGCGTTGACGGCGACCAGCAGCAGTACGACACCGAATGCTATGCAGGCATATCCGGTTAGTCGTTGTGCGCGTTCTCCAATCGTGATGCCCCAGTCGACGAGAAACAGCCAGATGCCGTTGGCGAAGTGCCAAACAGTGGCAGTGATACCGATCATGTAGATGGTGAACACCCACCAGATGCGAAACTCACGTGCAACGATGTCGAAAGCCTCATTAGGACTGTGTGCGACGGAAGTTGTGTTCAAGCCGGGAACCATTCCGAAGCGGAAGTTGAGCACGTGGAAAAGGATGAAGAAAAACAGGATAACGCCGGTGATTCGCTGAACGGTGTAGAACCAGTTGCGCGGATACGGATACGCCAGGTTGTTGGGCCGCGCCTCCATCGTGATCACCAAACCATAGACGGCGTGATAGATGAGCGGTATAAAGATGCCGCCAATCTCGACGAAGAGGATGTAGGGGATCGACTGGAGATCGACAACCGCACTATTAAAATCTTTTGCGCCCGACAGTGCCTTCGAGTTGGTATAAAAGTGTTCTAAAAGAAAAATTCCGAGTGGAAAAATACCGGAAAGCTGGTGGAGCTTGCGCAGGATGAATGTCCTGCTCAAACGGATAGCCAAGAATGCACTCCTTTGCCTGTAGGCTTGGACATCGGTCTAAGTATAGATCAACTAACCACGGATCCGAGAATGAGCCCTAGTCTGATCGAAATAGTTGAGGCGATTAAGAAGCGCGAAGTTTCGCCGGTTGAAGTGGCCCAAATGCACCTGGAAAGGATCGCACAACTGAATCCATCGCTAAATGCGGTCGTAACAATGGCGCCCGATGTAATGGAGCTCGCCAGAGTCGCGGAAGCGGCGATGATGCGCCGCGAAACGCTGGGTGCACTGCACGGTGTGCCGGTTACGATCAAAGACACGATTGAAACCGCCGGATTGAGAACGACCAGCGGTTCGACGATTCGTGCTGACTATGTTCCCGCTATTGATGCGCCTGCCGTTGCTCGTTTGAGAAAAGCGGGCGCGATCGTTCTTGGTAAGACGAACGCGGCCGAGATGGCGATGGATTACAACGCCGACAATCCAGTATTCGGGCGCACCAACCATCCGCTCGATCCGAAACTGACGCCGGGTGGATCGAGTGGCGGCGAGGCGGTGGCGATTGCGACCGGTATGTCGCCCGGTGGAATCGGCAGCGACCTCGCTGGATCGATTCGTATCCCGGCGCATTTTTGCGGCATCGCGGGACTGAAACCGACAACGGGGCGCGTGCCTGGCGAAGGACAGTTTCCGCCGAGCACTGGCCCGTACGCGCTCGGTGCGGCGATTGGGCCAATGGCGCGCACAGTTGCTGACCTGCGTTTGCTGTTTCGCGTCTTAAGTGAAGATCACGGATCGCAAGTCAATTTAAAGGGTCTCCGTGCTGCCTGGTATCGCGATGATGGAATTGTTCCAGTCACCGACGACACAGCGCGCGCCGTTCAAGCAGCAGCCCGTGCTTTAGAGGATGAGGGTTTCGTAACTGAAGAACGCCTACCGCCCCACGTCGAACGCGGCAACGAACTGTGGCTGAAATTGTTCTCCCGCGCATCGGTGGTCCAGCTGAGAAAGGCTTATGCCGGACGCGAGCATGAAGGCGGAGGGTTTGTGAGCTGGCGTCTGGCGACTGCCGAACAAATACCGCCGCCGACGTTGGACGAGTACATCGCCGGTTGGATGGAACGCGATCGTCTGCGTGAGGAGTTGCTGCGCTGGATGGAGACGACGCCGATCATTTTCGCGCCGGTTGGCTCCACGCCGGCCTTCGAACACGATACGCTCAAGGTCACGGTTCGCGGTGAAACCTTCGGCACTTTTCGCGCGTTCACCTACGCGCAGACCTTCAACCTTTTCGATCTGCCCGCCGTAACTGTCCCGGCAGGTCGCTCGGCGAACGGTTTGCCGATCGGAGTACAAATTGTGGGCCGGCCCAACGAAGAGGAGTGGGTTTTGGAGGTGGCGGAGATTGTCGAAGCGGCGCTTTCCAGCTAATCTTTCGTCTCGTTTAGGAGG
>DATJKO010000579.1:0-6045 GCA_035491355.1 Pyrinomonadaceae bacterium | reverse complement strand
AACTACGACTCGTTTACTTACAACCTGGTCCAGTACCTCGGTGAGCTGGGCCAGACGGTCGAGGTGCGACGAAACAATCAAGTCACGCTGGACGAGATTGAAACGAGTTTGCGTCCGGAGCGGATCGTCATCTCGCCCGGGCCGGGAACGCCGGACAATGCGGGCATTTCGCTCGACGTGATCGATCGGATTGCGGGGAAGATTCCCTTGCTTGGCGTGTGCCTGGGCCATCAGGCGATTGGCCAGGCGTTTGGCGGAAAGGTCGTGCGCGCGCCGGAGTTGATGCATGGCAAGGCGTCGGAAGTTAACCATGATGGCCGAACGATTTTTGCCGGATTGAGCGAGCCGTTTCTCGCCGGACGTTATCACTCGTTGATTGTCGAAAAGGAGTCGTTCCCCGAGTGCCTGGAGATTTCGGCGTCGACCAAAAATGGTGTGATCATGGGGTTGCGGCATCGCGAGTTGAAGATCGAAGGCGTGCAGTTTCACCCCGAATCGATTCTTACGTCCGAAGGCAAGCGACTGCTGTCGAACTTTCTAAGTCTTTAATGTCCAACCACAGATTAACGGAATTCCTGGCGCGGCTGGTGCGCCGCGAGCATTTGAATCGTCAGGAGGCGGGCGAGTTACTCGACGCGCTACTCGATCCGGAAGCGACCGACGCGCAGATCTCGGCCGCGCTCGTCGCGTTGGCTGCGAAAGGCGAAACAGTTGAGGAGTTGACCGGGTTGGTTGAAGGGTTGCGTTCGCGTGCGGTGCGCGTGAATTCGCAGCATCAGTGTTTCATCGACACTGCGGGAACGGGGTCGAGCCCGGCGAAGACTTTCAACATCTCGACGGCGGCAGCGTTCGTGATCGCCGCCGCGGGACTCCCGGTCGCGAAGCACGGAAACCGCGCGGCAAGTAGCAAATCAGGCAGCGCCGATCTTTTGACTGCCTTGGGCGTGAATGTTTCGGCGATACCATCGGTTTCGGAGTCGTCGTTGAACGAGATCGGAATCTGTTTCATGTTTGCGCCGCTTTACCACGGGGCGACTGCGAGGGTAGCCGGGATTCGCCGGCAGTTGGGCATCCATACGACGTTCAATCTGCTTGGACCATTGAGCAATCCGGCGGGCGCGCCGCGACAGATCGTTGGTGTGTGGCGCAAAGATCTCGCGGAGCAGATGGCGAGTGTGCTCGCTGCGCTGGGGACCGAGCGCGCATGGGTGGTCCACGGCGAAGACGGTTTGGACGAGATCACACTGGCGGGAAAGACGCACGTTGCCGAAGCGCATGGTGGGCAGGTGAAAACGTTCGAGATCGATCCCGCGGAGTTTGGGTTTGATGCGGCTTCGCTGGACCACTTGCGCGGTGGCAACACGGAGGCGAACGCGCGCATCGTGCGTAGTGTGCTTGACGGCTCACGTCAGGACGAGGCACGCCGGTTGGTGATTATGACTGCTGCCGCGGCGTTGCTGTTGGGTGACATGGCTGCCGACCTTCGCGAGGCGGCGGCGTTGGCGGGGGAAGCGATCGACAGCGGTGCGGCGGAAGCAAAGTTGGAAATGTTGATTCAAGCGACGAACAGTTGATCCCGCAAAGGCGCAAAGGCGCAAAGCCGCAAAGTGGCAAAGTGACAAAGTCGCGAAGTCGCAAAGAGTTCAGGAATACTTCGTTTTTCTTTGCGTCTTTGCGCCTTTGCGGGAAATTGACCTGACATGAGTTTTCTTTCAGAGATCATTGAGCGGAAACTGCAGCGAGTCGAATCCGCGAAACGCGAAGGCCCAATCGAGTCCTTCGAGAAACGTTCCGGTTCGCACAGATTGCGACAGGCGTTGCTTCGCGACGGCCTCAACATCATCGCCGAGTTCAAGCGGCGCTCGCCGTCAAAAGGAGTGATTCGAGCGGACGCCGATCTGACGCGGATCGTGTCGAGTTACGAGGCAGGCGGAGCGGCGGCGATTTCCGTGCTAACCGAAGAAGACTATTTCGCCGGCTCGCTCGACGACCTCCGCGCCGTGAAAAGATTCGTCGACGTCCCCGTGCTTCGCAAAGACTTCATCGTTGACGAGTATCAGGTCTACGAATCGGCTGCGGCAGGTGCTGATGCAGTGCTGCTGATCGTCGCGGCGCTCGACGACGACAAACTTCGCACGTTGAGATCTTTAATCGAAGACGATCTGGGCCTGGATGCATTGATCGAAGTTCACACGCAGGAAGAAATGCAACGCGCAATCGCCTGCGGCGCAAACCTTATTGGCGTCAACAACCGAAACCTGCACACTTTCGAAGTGTCTCTCGAAACATCCGTATCCCTCGCTGCAGAAGCACCCGCGAGTACGGTGCTGATCAGCGAAAGTGGTTTAAAAAACTCAACCGATCTCGCGCGCTTACGCAAGGCCGGATATCGCGGCTTCCTGATTGGCGAATCGCTGATGCGTTCTGAAAATCCCGAAGCGGCTCTCCGCGACTTAATGACCACGCCATGACGTTCATCAAGATTTGCGGCATCACGAATCTCGACGACGCACTGGCGGCGGTCGACGCCGGCGCCGACGCACTCGGCTTCAACTTCTACAAACCGAGCCCCAGATACATCACTACTGACGCAGCGCGCGCAATCATTGACGAACTGCCCGAGTCGATCCTGACAGTCGGCGTCTTCGTCAACGAACCCTCACCCGAATCTGCAGAAACTCGCGCACGCGAGGCAGGCATCACTGCCATTCAACTGCACGGCGACGAATCGCCCGACTACTGCCGCCAACTAACACCGCGCTTCGTCATCAAAGCACTTGCCGCGGGCGCCGACTTCGACACGCAGCGCGCTAATGATTACGACGTCGAAGCGATCCTGCTCGATACGAAAGACGAGGCGCTGCGCGGGGGCACGGGTCGCACCTTCGACTGGTCGATCGCCCAACGAGTGCGCCGGACAGTGCCCAAGCTCTTCCTGGCAGGCGGCCTGAGTCTCCAAAATATCGAAGACGCAATCATTAGTGTGGATCCATACGGCGTCGATGCGTGCAGTGCGCTTGAAAAAGCGCCCGGTCTGAAAGACCACGAACGGATGCGGGTGTTCGTGAAAAAGATACGGAGTGTTAAACCTTGACGGTGCCCCACAGTCGCAGAGTATTCTTGAGCTTGCCCCAAGGTCAGCAATTTTCAGATTGTCCTCCCCGAACAAGCTTGTTTGATTTGTCGACCTCTCCGGCTCTGATTATGACGGCGCGGGCAGAAAAGAAACACAAACCTAAAGCGGGTGACCGGTCGCGCGGCCGTGTACTCCTGATCACCGACGAAGATCAGTCGCAGTTTAGCGAAGCGATCGCCGATCGGGGGATCGACGTTGTCGGCGTGTCGAACGGCGCTGCCGCACTTGTTTCACTGCAACGCTCGCGACCGCATCTGGTTGTCGCCGACATCAAAGCGCGGGGCTTGAGAATGCGCGAACTCGGGAAGATGTTGGCCCAGTCAGATGATGGCATTCCGCTCGTGCTGGTCGGATCGGAACGAGCAAATCTCGCCGCGCGGCGTGCCGCACTGCTCAACGGCGCCTTTGATTATTTCGAGTATCCCGCTGAAATCGATCTACTGATCGAACGTACACAGCAGTTGGTGTTGTTGCGACAGAAGATCGATCAACTACGCGCCGATGCCGATCTTGATGCCCTGACTGGCCTGGCGAACCGCCGTCGTTTTCGCGTCGCCCTCGCGCGCGAGGTTGAGCGCTGGCGACGCTATCGCATTCCCTGCGCATTGCTAATGCTGGATATCGATCATCTGAAGTCCGTCAACGATCGATTTGGTCATCCCGCGGGCGACGTCGTAATCCGGCAGATCGCGCAGACATTGAAAGAGGTATCCCGCGACAACGATACCGCCGCGCGTCTCGGTGGCGAAGAGTTTGGTTTATTGCTTGCCGGCGTGGACCTCGAGAGAGCGGCTGCGGCAGCGAATCGTCTGCGTTCGGTGCTGAGTACGAAAAGCGTTGAGGGCGTGGGGACGGTCACGGTGAGTATGGGCGTCGCCGGATGTCCGGAGAACGCCACTTCAGAACGAACGCTTTATTCCGCCAGCGATCGCGCGCTTTACGTGTCGAAGAATTCCGGCAGGGATCGCGTGTCTGTTGCCCCGCCGCTTCAGGACAAACTCCCGGGTGTTTGAGCCTGGACCAGAGCCCCATGACCTCGCCGATTCCACAACCTGATTCACTTGGCCATTGGGGGAAGTATGGGGGACGTTTCGTTCCGGAAACGTTGATGGCGCCGCTCGAGGAGTTGACGACGGCGTACCTCGCGAGTCGCGACGACGAGTCGTTTCAGTCAGAACTTCACGAACTCTTAGACAACTTCGCCGGCCGGCCAACACCGCTCTTCCGCGCAGCGCGACTCACGGAACATTGCGGCGGCGCGAAGATCTATCTCAAGCGCGAAGACCTGTTGCACAGCGGCGCCCACAAGATCAACAACACGATCGGTCAGGTGCTGCTAGCGCGGCGGATGAATAAACAACGGATCATCGCTGAAACGGGCGCCGGTCAACATGGCGTCGCGACGGCAACGGTTTGCGCGTTGTTCGGACTCAATTGCGTCGTCTATATGGGCGCGGAAGATATGCGACGCCAGGCGTTGAATGTTTTTCGTATGCAACTGCTCGGCGCGGAAGTGCGTGAAGTCAACGCCGGTTCGCGCACGTTGAAGGATGCGATTAACGAAGCCTTGCGTGACTGGGTGACGAATGTCGCCGATACCTATTACCTGCTCGGCAGTGCGCTTGGTCCACATCCGTACCCGCTGATGGTGCGCGACTTTCAGAGCGTCATCGGTCGCGAGGCCCGCGCGCAGATCATTGAACACGAAGGACGGCTGCCGGATGTTTTGGTTGCTTGTGTCGGCGGCGGATCGAACTCGATCGGGTTGTTTCATCCGTTTCTGGCGGACTCGTCAGTGAAGATGATTGGCGTGGAAGCCGGCGGATCGGGCAACGAGCTGGGCCAGCATGCGGCGCGATTTAATACCGGAGGCGGGGGCCGTCCGGGGGTGCTTCAGGGCACGATGAGTTACGTGTTGCAGGACCAGCACGGGCAAGTTGCGGCGACGCATTCGATCTCTGCAGGGTTGGACTATCCGTCGATCGGACCGGAGCACGCGTTTCTACACGACGAGGGGCGCGTCGAATATAGTTCGGTGTCTGATGATGAAGCGCTCGAGGCGTTTCAACTCTTATCGAAGCTGGAAGGAATCATACCCGCGTTGGAATCGGCCCATGCCGTCGCTCATGCCATTAAAGTCGCGGCTTCGATGAAACGCGATGAGATCTTGATAGTTAATCTGTCTGGCCGCGGTGACAAAGACGTAGATTCAGTGCGCGCACGACTGGAGTCGTAGGTTTTGGGACGAATCGAAAAGGCCTTCACCCATCTGAAGCAGCAGGGCCGTAAAGGCTTCATCCCGTTCATCACCGCCGGTGATCCCGACCTCTCAACCACCGAACAGATTCTAATCGAATTAGCGCGCGCCGGCGCGACGTTGATCGAGCTCGGCGTTCCGTTCAGTGACCCGATGGCGGATGGCCCTGTGATTCAACGCGCGTCGGAACGTGCTCTCAAAAACAGTTTCGGTCTGGAGGATCTGTTCGACATGATCGCGCGCGCGCGAAAACAGATCGACACGCCAATCATTCTCTTCAGTTACTTCAACCCGCTGCTTCAGTTTGGATTAAAAAGCCTCGCTGAAAGAGCAAGGAACTGCGGCCTCGATGGTGTGTTAGTGACGGATTTGATACCGGAAGAGTCCGCTGAGTTCGAAGCCGAGCTACGTGCGAACAACCTCGAGATGATCTTCCTGGTGGCGCCGACTTCTACGGATGAACGTCTGAAAATAGTTGCGGAACACGCGGGCGGTTTTGTTTACGCCGTTTCGCGAGCTGGCGTAACGGGAACGCGTGAGACTGTCAGCGCCGAAGCAGAGAAGCTTGTGACTCGCATGCGCCGGTTCACGTCGCTTCCGATCGCGGTTGGGTTCGGGATTTCGAATGTCGAGCAGGTGCGAGATGTGCAGC
>DATJKO010000578.1:0-3002 GCA_035491355.1 Pyrinomonadaceae bacterium | reverse complement strand
CTTCCATGCCGCCCAGTAGACCGCGATCACTACAAACAACAAACCAAAGAAGTTGTTCCAGGGACGGCCACTGTGGCCGGTGCTTTTGAGAGCGGCAATCTGCGCGAGAATATAGGGCGTGACAGTGTCGCCCTCACGAGCGAGAAACTGGCCGCGCTTCAACGAGATTACGACTGAAGGAACCTGGCCCGCCGCTGTTTCGCGAGCCGTCGTCGTTGCTGTTTGGTCCAGCACGACGTTGGGGCGAATCAATGGCGACAACGAGGACGCAAGTATCGCCTTCTGTTCCCCAGTCCAGCCGGTGAGATTCAGGATTCTCGTTTCCAGATTACGGCGCGCCGTCGAGAGCGGCACCATCCTCGTGCGCGGCACCGGGATGATCAACTGCGACGCAGGACTTCGCACATCGATCACGATGATCTCGTTCTGCAAGCGCTCGGCATCAGCGTCGTCGTAAATATAACCTTCACCGACTCCGCGAATGATTGCCGACAGTCGATCGACGTCGTTCTCCTTAAGGTCTTGCTTGGGCGCGACTTTATCCTTTAGTTCCTCCCAGCCCGTTACAAAACTCTCGACCGACGTCTCGGTCCGGCTCGAATCATAATTGAAGACCGGCCGCGTCGTTTCGCGCGCAATTGTCTTGCGTCGCTCCGTCTCCGCGAGGTCGACGGCGGTGATGTCGGCCGGCACGACGATCGTGCGGCTGAGCACGTCGCCTTCCTTGTAACTCTCGTTGAGCATGGACGAATGGGGATTCAGGATCAGCAGTGTTGTCGCCAGGACCAGCACGCTGCACGCGATGAAGAATCGTGTGCGTGGTTTGACCAGGAGCAACGGGCGCAATAGGTAGGCGATCAGGATATCGCGCGCCTGAGTAAAAGGAGTTTTGAAACGTGGACGGAGTCCCATTTATGCGATGCGAGACAAAGGCTCGGATCGGCGCTCGTCACCAGTTGCTGGTTGCGCGTTCAAGTTTCGCGCCAACACAGCGCCAGCCTTATCGAGTAGAGCACCAAGTGTGGCTGTTTTGATGGCCGAGATCACCACCGTTTCACCGCTATCCATTTGGCGGGCCTGACGCACCGCGGCTTCCAAAACTTCCGGCGCGACGAGGTCCGCTTTGTTAAGGGCTAGAATAGAGGGAATCTCTGACAATTTGAGTTCTGAGAGGATGCGTTTGACCGATTGGATCTGTTGTTCCCAGCGAGGGTTCGAAATGTCTACCGCGTGGATCAGCAGATTGCTGTCGCCGATCTCTTCGAGCGTTGCCCGGAACGCGGAAAGCAAATCGGGCGGCAGCGCGCGAATAAAACCGACTGTGTCGTTGATGATAACTTCCTGTTCGCGCGGTAAACGAAGCCGCCGCGAAGTCGGATCGAGCGTGGCGAACATGCGCTGTTCGGCATGGACTGCGCTCCGCGTCAACGCATTGAGCAAGGTCGATTTGCCGGCGTTGGTGTACCCCACAATTGAAATGACCGGCAGGCCTTGTTTCGTTCGACCCTTGCGCCGCTCCTGGCGGCGTTGGCGCTGTGTTTCGATTTCCCGTTCCAGGCGATTGATGCGATCGCGAACGCGGCGTCGATCGGTTTCGAGTTTCGTTTCGCCGGGACCTCGTCCGCCGATACCGCCCGCCAAACGAGAGAAGGCCGAATCCTGGCCCGCGATCAATCGCGGTAACAGGTATTTCAACTGGGCCAATTCAACCTGAATCTTGCCCTCTTTCGACTGGGCGCGTTGCGCGAAGATGTCGAGAATCAACTGCGAGCGGTCGATGATCTTTAGATCGGTTGCTTCTGACAAAGAGCGCACCTGCGCGGGCGAGAGTTCGCTATCGAAGACGAGCATGTCGGCGCCGAGTTGTAGCGCGCGAATAATCAGTTCGTCGAGTTTGCCGCGGCCCAGGACAGTGCGCGGATCGATCGCGGAACGACGTTGGATGATCTGATCCTGGACGACGACGCCGGCGGAGTTTGCGAGTTCCGCAAGTTCGGCCATCGACTCTTCTGCGTCAGCTAGCGATCCGGTCGCGACGCCGACGAGGATCGTACGGTCGCGCATCTCCGCGCGTCGCGCGACGCGCCGGTTACGGGCCATTTCTTCTTCGAGCGAGTCAATCAGCTCGAGGAAGTCGGAATCGAGTTGCGACGCCATTTTCGGTTCGAGAAACGCGTACAACTCCGGCGTCGTCGCGTTGTCGAGTTCACCCGCATGCAACGGCAGCAAGTGTGCGGCGCGGACGATGCCCGGCAATCCGGAACCGGAGTCGACGTCGATCGCGGCCATCAGATCGAGTCGCAGCAAGGCAAGGTCGGTTAAGTCGTCCTGTGTGAGAGCTTCGCCGCGCAGATGTGTGTGTACACAGCGCAGTCCGCGAAATCTGCCTGACGCGACGCGCACGCGTTTGAAGTCGGGAAGCTCGATGCCTTTGTTGTCGCCGACCATGACGTATTGGACGTGGCCCTTGCGATCGATGAGGGCGCCGATCTGCCGGCGCGTTTCGTGCGAGAGTTCGCTCAACTGGCGAGCGAATTCAGGTGTCACAATTTGATTTGGAGGTATGCGCCGGGTGTACAGCTTTTCGATGCGCCGCAACTGATTTGGTTTTAATCCGAGGGTGTTGCCTAGAACGCTGGTAATGGCTTTTTCCTTCCTATCCGGGGGCGAATTATAACATGACCCCTTCTTGTTGAGTCACGCTTGTGCAGCGTATGATGAACGGTTTTTATGGCTAACGCGGGGAAAATCTTAAGGATAGATCCACCTTACGGCATCGCCGGGGGCGAAATCTTGATCGACTGCGAGGGTTTTGACACCACGGACCCGGCGCTCTGTGCCGTGCTCATTGACGACTCCACGGCGCCGATGGTGGCTCTTGGACCAGACCGTATTCTGGCGATCGTTCCGGAAACAAAGGGCGGCCAGGTTGAAGTGCGGTTGCAGAACGGCACTGACTTTAGTGCCCCGGCGTACATAACCTGTGCCAAAAAACTCGCCAG
>DATJKO010000577.1:0-2369 GCA_035491355.1 Pyrinomonadaceae bacterium | reverse complement strand
CGGGCTGTTGCTTTCGGCACTGCTACTCGCCCTGTTGACGCCGATGGTCAAGCGTTTGATGCGTCGGGAGAGTTAGCAACCACGGACGAGACGGATTGAATCGCTTGCCTCACCGCAGCCACAACGCGGTCCACGTCTTCTGCTGAAGTCTGCCAATTAACTAGACTCACGCGCATCGCCCGGCGACCGCGCCACGTCGTGCCGCCGAAGAATGCTTCACCAGTTTTCAGAATCGCCGCAATCACTGCATCGGTGTGGCGATCGTGATCAGCGTCAGTGGCGGACGGACGCGGATCGTGAAAGCGCACGAGACCCTGATTGATCGTCGGCTCCCACAGCATTTCCGCTCCTGGCAACTCGCCGATCCGCGTCACGATCGACCGCGCATGATCGCAACAACGATCGATCATTTCACCGACGCCTTTGCGACCAAGCTGTCGCAGCGCAGCGTAAACCGCAAAGCTGCGTGAACGGCGCGACCACTCAGGATTCCAATCCATCTGATCGCGAGCAGCGCTCGCATGCGTGAGATATGCAGCGCGCACTGACAGCGACGCGCGATGCGCTTCCGGATCCGCGACAAACGCGAACCCACAGTCAAAAGGAACATTTAGCCACTTGTGCCCGTCGGTTGCCCATGAGTCGCAACGTTCAAGTCCCTTTGCGAGATGTTTCCGGCGTTCACTCGACGTCACCCACAAACCAATCGCTCCATCGACGTGCACCCACGCGCCGTAGTCTTTGGCGATTGAGACCAGCGTGTCGAAGTCGTCATACGCGCCGATGTTGATGTCGCCTGCTTGTAGCAGAACGATGGCGGGCGCGTCAGGGGTCCTGGCGAGTTCGGTTGCGAGCGCACGTGGAACGAGCCGGTCCTGATCATCAACCGGCAGATCGACAACGTTCGCATGGCCCAGGCCGAGCAGCCGCACCGCACGTTCAAACGAAGCGTGTCGTGCGCTGCTCGAAAGCAGACGAATTGGCGGCGCGCCGTAGAGTCCCTTCGCCTCGACGTCCCAATCGCGTTTCGTCAACAACGAATGACGCGCGGCCGCGAGACACGTCACGTGGGCCATCTGGCATCCGGTGACCAGTGCGAAACTCGCATGTGCCGGTAACTCGAAGATCGTCTTCAGCCACTCGCCAACCGTTTCCTCGACGATGGCGCCGGCAGGACTGGTCGCGTACAGCGCTCCGTTCTGTTGCCATGCGGACGTTAGCCAGTCGGCGGCCAACGCAGCCGGAAGCACGCCGCCTATCACCCAGCCAAAAAATCGTCCGCCTGCGGTGCCGAGCAAACCACCTTCGACATTTCTCACCAACTCTGCAATCGCTTCATCAGCGGGAATGCCTTCGAACGGAAGCGGCCGCGCCACACGAGCGCGTAACGTTTCCGCGTCGCAAGTAGCGGCGACCGATGTCTGGTCCAAATTCTCGAGATGGGAAATAGCGTGTGCATAAGCGCTATCGAGTGCGCTACGAAAAACGGGATCGAGTTTTTTCATGGCCTGATTAGTGTAATGATTTTATGTACGACCGCACTATCCGATTGTTGCTACCAAATCCCGTTCAGTAATTACAAACGCGCTAAGCTTTGCACAAAAAGTCGGTTCTTAGCGGCTTCGCCGCCGTGATGTGAAGCGCGGCTTTGCCGGGCCGAAAAGGTCTTTCCTTCATTGGGGCTGCGCCCCTCGTTCGACCTTTGGTCCAAAAACCCTAGGGCAAAGCCCGAACCAGCGGCGCAGCCGCGGCGTTAAGGTTAGTCTTAACGGCGAGGCATAGCCCCGCCGCACATCGAGGCGGCAAAGCCGCAACCCTCCGGAAAAGACTTTTTGTGCAAAGCCAACGCGCTATACTCACACCACTTTGCTAACCAAAGCTATTGTTCGCAAGCCATGCCGGAATTTCGCCAGCGGCGAGACGAGTGTCGATCTTGGAAAGCCCGACTATGAACTCGCACTCCAACAACACGAGGCGTATTGCCGCGCGCTCGAATCCTGCGGTCTCGATCTAATCCGTTTACCCGCCGATGATCGGTATCCCGATTCGACGTTTGTCGAAGACACGGCGATTCTCACCAGTAAAGGCGCGGTGATCATGCGTCCCGGCGCTCCGAGTCGATTAGGGGAAGTCGATCACATCGAACGCACTCTGCGTGAGTATTATTCCGATCCCGGAAGAATCGAGACACCAGGGACGGTCGACGGCGGCGACATCTGCGAGGCCGGCAGCCATTTTTTCATCGGCCTTTCCCGGCGTACGAACGAGGAGGGCGCCGCCCAACTGGCCCGCATACTCGACTCCCTGGGCTACAGTTCGAGTTTGATAGACATTCGCGGTCTGAGTAATATTCTTCACCTGAAGAGCGG
>DATJKO010000576.1:0-2172 GCA_035491355.1 Pyrinomonadaceae bacterium | reverse complement strand
CATAGACGACGAGATCGCTCGTCACAGAACGAAGGCCGTGGTCTTTGATCGTCGCTGATGCTTTGTCTCGCGCGCACTTCAAGGCGATCAGGTTCGCTTCCGAACCGCCGCTCGCCAGCGTGCCAAAACTCTGCGCGCCATAGTTGATCAGGTCGCAAAGCCAGCGAATCACGCGCGCTTCGATGATCGCGGACGTTGGGCCATTGCGCCACGCACCGGCGTTTTGGTTCAGCATCGAAGTGAACACGTCGGCCCAAACACCGATCGGCAAAGGCGTAGGGTTGAACTGTCCGAAGTAGCGCGGACTCGGAACGCCCATCGCGTGCGGCGCCACATCCTCACGAAACCGCGCCAGGATTTCGTCTATCGAACTACCCTTTTCCGGCAGCGGCTCGTCAAACAGTTGCTCTAACTGTTCCGGTGTCGCTTCGGGCGTAACCCTGCGCTCCGCCAGCCCGGAGACGTGTTCGCTGACAATCTCTGCAACCGCTTTTCCCAGGTATCGATGTTGCTTAACAAAATCGTCAATCATATTCTTGGGGTGAATGGATGAACTGCACAGATTCGAGCAAGCGTTACGATCGAGCCAATCCGTGTTTGAAATAGAGCTTGGGTCAGAAGTCGTTTCGGGTCTCAGCGCCTACTACAGTTTACTAACTCGCTGGAACCCGCGTCTGCATCTCGTTGCGCCGTGCTCGCCCGAGGAGTTTGCGACGAGGCACGTACTCGAGTCGTTGATGCTGCTGAAACACCTGCCTCAGGACGCAAAGATAGCAGACATCGGCTCCGGTGCAGGCCTGCCAATCATCCCCTGCCTGATCGCCCGCCCTGACTTACACGCCACGCTCATCGAGTCGTCACAGAAAAAATCCGTGTTCCTCAGGGAAGCACTCAACACTGTCGGTCGAACCGCAACGATCATCGCGAAACCGTTCGAAGACGTTCAGCCGCCCGATGTGTCGTTCATCACCTGCCGCGCGCTGGATCAGTTCGTGGAAAAAGTTGTGAACATAGTCGACTGGGCGCCACGCGGAAGTTGCCTGCTGTTATTTGGAGGGGAGACGGTTCGTCAAAAACTAGGTGATAAAACCCGCGAGGTTCACATCCCGCTTTCCGACAAGAGATTTCTCTTCATAACCCCTGCGGACTAGGCGGGCTCTTCGCGCACGACGTCAGTCGGTTTCTTGTCTTCACGCAGACCCTGGAATGATGGATGGCGGATGATGCCTTCATCAGTCCACTCGGTAAACGCAACTTCACCAACGAGCGACGGTTCCGCCCAAACAGCTCGACGCAGACCTGGGTCGCTGGGTATCACCGCGAATGGTCGGGTCTTGCGTGCCAGCTTATCGATCGTCTTTTTCAGATCGACGCGCATTTGGTTGCTGAACCCAGTCCCGGCGCGCCCGGCATAGATCAGTTGCCCTTTCTCGTACACGCCAAGAACGAGCGAGCTGAAGGGAATGCCTTTGTCCGACAATGTGTAACCCGCGATCACAAACTCCTGCCGTCGCAGACACTTCACTTTCAACCAGCTGCGACTGCGAGTCGACTCGTACGGCGAATCCGCCAGCTTCGACACAATTCCTTCCAGTCCAAACTTGCACGCTTCCTTGAAGAAAGGCGCGCCATTTCCCTCGATGTGATCGCTGTAACGCAACGGACTCGTCTCACTAACACCTGCAAACAATTCGGCCAGCACTCGCTTGCGTTCGCGTAGCGCACACCGCGTCAGATCGAAACCGTCGAGGTAAACGAGATCGAACACGTGAAAAACCAACCCGCCCGCGGCGTTCTTGTTGATCTGCTGCTGCAATTTTTGAAAACTTGAGCGCCCCGACGGATCCATCGCCACAACTTCACCATCGAGAATCGCACTCTTCAACCGCAAAGCCTTCGCGGCTTTGCCGAGGGTGGGAAACTTCGTGGTCCAGTCTTTTCGATTTCGCGTCCAAAACCTCACTTGAGCGCGATCGAGGTGACATAACAATCGATAGCCATCGAGTTTTAGTTCATGGAACCACGCATCTCCGGACGGAGGTTTGTCAACGAGCGTCGCGAGTTGCGGCGGGATAAATTCCGGCAGTGGGGCTTTTCGCGCACCAACCAGTTGCTTGAGCTGTTTCTGGTTCATCAGCGGTCATCGAATTGTACTTTGTTCGGCACCCCGAT
>DATJKO010000575.1:0-3614 GCA_035491355.1 Pyrinomonadaceae bacterium | reverse complement strand
GGCCGGCGCGACGCCGGTTCCCCAGAACGTACGGGCCCAGGAGAAGACAGTAACGCCGGGGAGGCCGATAGTCGGGCCTCGCTTTGAAGTGGACGTGTTGGTGGATGGCCGACCTCTCTCGGAGTATCAGTCGCGCGGGCGCACGTATGTCGAAGCCGTTCGCGACGAGGAGTACGAGATTCGTCTCCGAAATCGGTCGAGTGATCCGGTCGCGGTGGCGTTGTTCGTGGACGGACTCAATACGATCGACGCGAGTCGCTCTTCTGCGTGGGACGCGAGCAAGTGGGTGGTCGGGCCTTATCAAACGATCACGATCCGCGGCTGGCAAATGGATTCTGACTACGCGCGGCGGTTTTATTTCACTACCGAACGTGATTCGTACGCTGCAAAACTCGGGCAAAGAAATAATCTCGGCGTGATCTCCGCGGTGTTCTATCGCGAGCGGCGTCCGGTAATCACACCGCCACCGCCTTGCCGGCAGCCATGTCCCCAGCCTTACCCCGGGCACTATCCAATGCCACGTCCGATCGATCGTGAAGATAGTCAGTCGACTGCAAACGCGGGTGCGTCCGCGGAAGCTCCTACGGCTCGTGCGGAAAAGTCGACTCGATTGAAAGATGAGGCGGCGACGGGTATCGGACGATCGATCCACAACGATGTGCGTTACATCGACATGGATCTCGAGTCGCGTCCCGCGGCGGAAGTGACGATCTGTTACGACTACGGATCTATTTCCGAATCAAATCCGAAGTATAGAGTTCGCGGTAGACGCGATAATTAGACATCACCTTCTGGACGTAACCCTTCGTTTCGTCAAAACCGACCTCGGACGTGAAAACTCCGGGGTCTTTCTCTTTCGAGCGCTTCAGCCAACGCGCCACGTTGTCTTCACCGCCGTTGTACGAGGCCGCGATCGGTTCGAGCATTCTGGGAAACAAATCCGTCAGGTGTTCGAGGTACTCCGCGCCGACCGTGATCGACGTGTCGGGTTGATAAAGTTGGTTCTCACTTAACGAGCGAAAGCCTGCCGCTGGTCCAAACTTCACGGCCGCGTCCATCGTGAGCTGCAACAGACCACGCGCGCCCGCCGGCGATTTCGCTGTTGGTCTGAAGACGCTCTCCTGTTTGATCAATGCGAGTATGAAACGCGGATCGAGTTTGCGTGCTTTGGCGGCTCTGATGATCGAGTCTCGATAGGGCGCAGGGTACGAACTCGCGACAGCCGCGATCGCTGACTGCAATTGGCTCGCGCGCCTGGTGACGAGCTCGGATCGATCGCGACCGGCCAGTGCACTTAGCCGCCGGCTCGCTTGCCAGCCGTAATACGATTCGATGCCTTCAGGGATCGAAAGATAAGCCGCGATCGCCTCGTCTTTGCGCCCGGCTTGTTCGAGACTGTAAGCATTCAGGTAAGCGACTTCTGCGCGCGAAGTATCGACAGCTTTTGAAAAGGTGCGTCCGGACAACTCCTGTGCGGTGCGAATCGCCTCGGCCCAGTTTTCCTCCGCGATGTGTAGTCGCAGCGCCGCGAAGATGGCGTTTGTTTCGACGGCACTGCCCGCGAATCGCTGTCGCGTTCGTGTCACCCACCGCAGTGCTTCTGCCGGATGGTTTGCTTCGCGCAGTGTGTCGACGACGTTGAGGTGCGCCGTGTCGATTCGTTCGCCGGTTGGAAAACGCTCGACGTACTCAATGTAGCGCGCCGCGGATTCATCGAACCGGCCCATGCGGAGCAGAGAAGCGGCGCTGAAGTTCAACGCTTCGCGTCCTTCTTTAGTACCGGGATACTTGCGCACGATCTCATTAAAAACCGTGTACCCGTCTTCGTAGATCTTGCCGAGGAAGTACGATCGACCAATGCCGAGCATCGCTTCAGCGACCCGTGGATCGTCAGGATAGTTTTCGATAAACGTTTGCCAATGATCGCGCGCTTCGACGAAAGCGCGCACACTCAGGTAGACCGCTGCCCGGCGCAGGTGCTCGACAGGCGGCAGCTTCTGCAACTTTCCTTTCGCGTCGCGACTGGCGGCGTCACTGCGACGCACTGAAGCAAGCATCGACTCGCTTGCTGCCTGCATTCCCACTGCGGGATTGTTGAAGGTGAAAACGAGGCAAAGCAAAAAGACCGTAGTTCTGGTTATCACTAATCTACTTCTCCCCTTGTCGGGTCTGGTGTGGCTTCGATGATCTCGAAGCTGGTTTGGATTTCCACGCCGGGCCGGAGTGACGCTGCCACACTGCAGTACTTCGTGTCTGAGAGTTCGATTGCCTGTGCGACTGCACGTGAGGATAAATTGCGACCAGTCACAACGTGATGCACTTTCATCGATGTGAACTTGCGCGGGTGCTCGTCGCGCCGCACGCCGGAGACTTCGACGACGTAGTGCGTCACGTGTTGTCGCTTTTTCGCGAGGATGCCGGCGACGTCTGTCGCAGTGCATGCACCCGCCGCGAGCAGCAGCAGTTCGGTCGGCGACGGCGCAACCGAACGGGAACTGTCCGTATCGAGCGTGAGGCTATGGCCTGACGGGGTTATGCCGACGAACAAGTCTTCACTCACAAATTGCACGGTTGCTTTGGCGTTGTTTGCTGACATCAATTGGCTCCGGTGCAGAGGATAGCAGTCGCATTTTCCATTTGTCATTTAGCATTTTTCATTTCTCATTTGAAGAGGTTACTTCACTCTGCCCTATACCTCGGCAAAACGTATGAAAAATGTCAAATGACAAATGGAAAATGTTATGATCATGGCCGCCTCACGAAGCGGCAAAGTTCAAAGGTCAAGTCTCATAATCTATTCCCTGGCCCAGGGAGACGCCTTTGGTGAGTAAAGTGGGAGGACCATCATGGCTGAGATCCTGGTCGTCGATGACGACGAGATAATCCGTGACACGCTGTGCGAACTGTTGTCACAGGACCACGCGTGTCAGACGGCAGATACCGCGGAGCAAGCGTTGCGAAAGTTGCAATCGCAGGGTTTCGACGTAGTGTTGACGGACGTTTCCATGCCCGGCCTGAGTGGGCTCGAGTTGTTGAATCGAGTGGTGCAGCTTTATCCCGGCACGCCGGTGATCATTATCTCCGGTCTAAATGATCAGGACCAGGCGCAGAGTCTTATCGGACAGGGAGCGTTTGATTACCTGCTGAAACCGTTTCGTTTGGAAGTGGTTGAGGACAGCGTGAGACGCGCAGTCGAACAACGTTACGCTTCAAACCCGACGCTTGTTCGTTGAGAAGGTTCATGCCGCGACGATCGCGACTGACTTTGCTTTCGACGATTCGCGGCGGCGCGCGATGTCGCGCACGAGTTCGGTGATGCGGTCGGCGGTGAACGGCTTGGCTATCACCCAGTCGACGCCGGCGGCCTTTTGTTCATTGGATCCGACCGACTCTCCCCAGCCTGTTATCACCGCAATCGGAATCTGCTGGTTCGAGTGACGAATCTCGCGGGCTAACCCCCAGCCACTCATTCCCGGCATGCCAACGTCGGTACACACAGCATCAAACGGAAACTCCCGGAACAACGCGAGCGCTTCGCTGCCGCTCGACGCGACACGCACGTCACAGTCTTCGCCTTCAAGAATCTCCTCCAGCAGGTCGCGCACGAAGTCTTC
>DATJKO010000574.1:0-9116 GCA_035491355.1 Pyrinomonadaceae bacterium | reverse complement strand
GGGCAAGTACTTCGAGATTTCGCTCGACGACACGGTCGATTCGCAGCGCGCGCGGGAATCAGTCGAGAAGATGGCGCGCGAGGTTTTGTCGAACCCCATCATTGAAGACTACCGCGTGGAGATAGAAGCGTGAAGTTTGGCGTTATTGTTTTTCCGGGTTCCAATTGCGATCACGACGCTTACCATGTGATCTCAAAACACGTCGGCCAACCGGTCGATTTCATCTGGCACCGCGAGACGGATCTCAGCACCTACGACGCCGTGATTATTCCAGGCGGCTTTTCCTACGGCGACTACCTGCGCGCCGGTGCGCTCGCGCGCTTTTCGCCCGTGATGAACTCGGTGAAGAAGTTTGCCGAAAACGGCCGTTTCGTACTCGGAATCTGCAACGGTTTTCAGATCCTGTGCGAGGCCGGACTCCTACCGGGTGCGTTGATTCGTAATCGCGATCTGCATTTCATCTGCGATCACGTTTACGTCCGCGTTGAGACGTCAGACAGTCCTTTTACAAACGAGATTCAAACGGGTTCTGTACTTCGTATCCCGATCGCGCATGCCGAGGGAAACTACGTCTGCGACGATCGGACGCTGGATGAACTCAAACGCGACGACCGGATCGTCTTTCGTTACTGTGAACCGGACGGCGCCATTACCGACGCCGCGAATCCGAACGGTTCACGCGAAAACATCGCTGGCATCTGCAGCCGCGAACGCAATGTGCTCGGCCTGATGCCGCATCCTGAACGCGCCTGTGAAGATCTACTTGGATCGAGTGACGGGCGCGACATCTTCCGCTCACTCGCGGCCACTCTCGCAGCCGCAGTTTGACGAGAATCCTTAGTCATATGAAACGATTACTACCCTTCATCATCATTCTTTGCGTTCTCGGCGGGGCGGTCGGCAGCGTTCTCTACATGACCCGCACCAAATCCGCACCACCGTCGGACTCGAACCAATCGACGCCGCCGCAGCCGGGTCAGGCGAAGCCGTCGCCGACCCTCAGCGCCGTCCGCACGGGCGTTCCGGGCGCTGAGCCTGCGCATACGCTGGGACCAGCAAACGCACCGGTGCAGATCGAGGAGTTTGGTGATTTTCAGTGTCCGCCGTGCGGTCTGTTTCATCCGATCCTCAAACAGATGAAACAGGAGTTTGGCGACAAACTCCGCGTAACTTTCCGCAACTATCCGTTGCCGAACCATCAACACGCGATCGCCGCGGCGTCAGCCGCAGAAGCAGCGGGGATGCAGAACAAGTTCTGGGAAATGCACGCGCTGATCTTCGAACATCAGAACGACTGGAAGGATGCGTTTGATGTCAAAACTATCTATGAGGGATACGCCAGGCAGATTGGCCTGGATGTTGAGCGGTTCAAGCGTGACGTGATCAGCGATCGCGTCGAGCAACGGATCTTTCTCGACGGCAAGCGCGCGCGTTCGATGAACGTGAACAGCACGCCGACAGTCTTCATGAACGGCCGGGAAGTGCCGTTTCAATCGTTGCCTGCTGACACTCTGCGAGTGTTGATTGAGAACGAACTGCGCGCCGCCGCTTCGCAGAAGTGAAAAATTGGCAATTGGCACTCGACAATCGGCAATCGTTCCGTACGCTGCGGCCGCGCTGCTCTCGCTGCTGGGTCTCGCCGATGCTCTTTACCTCACGATTAAGCACGTGTCCGGGCAAAGTGTCCCCTGTTCGGTAACTGGCGGCTGCGAGGAAGTGCTAACCAGTCAGTACGCGGTAGTCGCCGGTATCCCACTCGCGCTCGTTGGCGCCGCCGCCTATTTCAGCGTTTTCAGTCTGTCGACACTGTCAGTTTTTGGATACGACATCGCTCCGAAGCTGTTGCGACCGCTGGTGGCAATCATGGTTCTCGTGAGCCTCTGGCTGATCTATTTGCAGGCGTTTGTCATTCGAGCGTTCTGCCAGTTCTGTCTGCTGTCGGCAGCGATTACAATCGTGTTGACAATCGTCGTGTTTTTGGCGAGAAGAAAGGTCGTTGTGAGATGAGTCAGCAACCTTCTGTGGCCGACATATTTCGTCGCGCCCAGGCTTTGCGGCGCGAGCATTCCGACTGGCCGTACAAGCAAGTCGGTGAGCAGTTGGTGAAGGAGTTTTCCGGTGGTCCACTGCCGTCGTTGCATAACCTGACGATACCCGAGCAGGACGACCGCGCACCGGAAGAGGATTGGACTGCGGGTTTGCCCATCGTGCGGCGTGGGATTCAGTTTGAGGACTGGCAAGAGATCGCCGGCGGGATCATTTTGAGTCTGGAACAGACTGAGAACTACGAACGCGCCCGAGGAGCTGAGGGTGACCGCGACGAATGGCACAATCGAAACGTCGGCATAGAAGACGCGGTGGCGAAGGGTGTTGGCAAGTGGATGCCGGAAGAGTTGCTGGCGATGGCTGAAAAGGAAGGGAAGAAATGAGGGAGATTGGTGCTTTGTGCTTAGTTCTTTGTACTTTGTTCTTTGTACTTTGTTCTTGGTCAGTAGTCATCAGTCGAGAAGTACGGACAACTGACCACTGACCAAGAACAAAGTACAAAGAACTAAGAACCAAGCACAAAGCACAAAGTACAAAGTACAAAGTACGAAGTACAAAATCATGACTTTTCTCGACAATCTGTTTAGCGATCCGAAGTACCAATCCACAGATCCGCGTCCGGCGGAAGCGATTGACGATCCGGACATCATCATCAGTCCTGACACGCGGCGCGATAAACGCATCCCGCCAGGACAGTCGCGGACGAAGAAGTGGCCTGTCCTTGACGCCCATGGTACGCCGCAAGTCGATCTCGCAACGTGGTCGTTCGAAGTCGAGGGTGCGGTGGAGAATCAGCTCAAGTGGTCGCTCGACGAGTTCATGCAACTCCCGGCGGTGCGTGTTTACGCTGACTTCCACTGCGTCACACGCTGGTCCAGGTTGGACAACGTTTGGAGCGGTGTTTCGACGCGCGAGATCGCTCGACTCGCAGGCATCAAACCGGAAGCAAAGTTTGTCCTGGCGCTCGCGTACGACTACGGCTGGACCACCAACGTCCCAATCGAATACTTCCTGAAAGAAGACTCGCTCTTTGCGTGGGCGCATGACGGCGAGCCAATCCCGCCCGAACACGGCGGCCCTGTTCGTTTGATCATTCCGCAGCTCTACGCCTGGAAGTCAGCCAAGTGGGTCAAAGGCGTTCGCTTCCTTGAACACGATCAAGCCGGTTACTGGGAAGAAGGTGGCTATCACATGCGCGGCGTGCCCTGGGGACCCGGTGACGGTGAGAGATTCCGTTGGTCGTGAGTAAGTAAATGGAACGAACGAGCACCGCTCCGAAAGACGCGGCCGCGGTGATTCTCATCCGGCAAGACACAGATCCAAACAATCCCGAAGTGTACTGGGTCAAGCGCAGCGATAAGCTCGCTTTTCTCGGTGGGTTTCACGCGTTTCCGGGCGGACAGATCGATGCCGATGACGCGGCGGTCGACGTACGCAACGCGCCAAATTCGGAAACCGCCGCGATGATCAGCGGCGCCGCCCGCGAACTGTTTGAAGAGCTCGGCGTGCTCGTCATACGCGGTGGCGAAACGCTGACAAAAGGTCAACGCGAATCGCTACTGGATGATCTAGAGTCGGGGCGAATGCCGTGGTCCGCATTGCTCGATCATTACAACCTGCATCTTGACGCCGAAGACTTCACTTACGTCGGTCGCTGGGTGACGCCACCGTTCAATGCGCGTCGCTTTGACACCTGGTTCTTCCTTGCCAAATGTCCACCGAAACAGGAGCCGCGAGTGATTGCCGGAGAGCTCGCTGAAGGTGAGTGGCTGACGGCTCGCGGCGCTTACGCGCGCTGGATGCGAGACGAGGTTGTCGCTGTACCGCCAACGTTGCACGCACTCAGAATGCTCGGCGCCGGAGTGACACCAGATTTAGTCGAGCGCTTCTTATCCTTACGCCACGCGCACGGCGAGGTCGCGCGGCAGATCACGTTTCGACCAAACTACCTTTGCTTTCCTGTTCGCACTCCGACGCGTCCACCTGCAACTCACACGTGCTGCTACCTGGTCCACACCTCGAAGGAGCTGCTGATTTTCGATCCCGGATCGCCGTACGAAGAGGAACAGCAGGCGTTAGCGGAGTGCATCGACGAAATGGTCGCCGCGGGCCGGCGGGTGCGCGAGATAATTCTCACGCATCATCATCCGGATCATGTTGGTGGTGTAAACGCACTGAAGACGCATCTCGGCGGTAACGTTACGGTCGCCGCCCATGAAGAGACGGCGAAGATCCTGACCGACGTACACGTCGATCGTTTCATTCAAGACAACGAGATCATCTCGCTTGATGGTGAACCGCCGCTTCAGTTGCAGGCGATGCACACGCCCGGCCACGCGCCCGGGCATCTTTGTTTTCACGACGCGCCGCGCGGGGTACTGATCACGGGCGACAACATCGTCGGCTTCGGTTCCGTGTTGATCGATCCCGCCGATGGCAAAATGCGCGACTATCTGAATTCACTTGAACGAATGCGTTCGTTGCCCAATTTATCCGTTTTGTTTGGTGGTCATGGTCCAGCGGTGGCCACGCCTTATAAGAAAATCGACGAATACATTTCTCACCGCCTGGAACGTGAACGAACCATCCTCAAAGCCGTGCAGAACGGAGTCACGGATCCCAAAGAGATCGTCGCCCAGGTTTACACCGACGTGTCCCCCAAAGCTTACGCAATGGCCGAAAGAGCCGTCATGGCTCACCTCGAGAAGCTGCGCGAAGACGGCAAGGTTAGGTAGAATCTTCGCCACACCATATGGATTACCCAAGGAACCTTCGCGAACTTAAAGCGGGCAGGTATCAAACCCTCTCGGTCAAAGACGAACTTCGTCTCAACCTGATTCGAAAGTTGCGGGGCGGGCAAAAGCTGTTTCCCGGCATCGTTGGTTACGACGACACCGTGATTCCGCAGCTCGTAAACGCGATTCTGTCGCGGCACAACATCATCCTGCTCGGCCTGCGCGGTCAGGCAAAGAGCCGCATCATCCGTCAGATCACCGAACTGCTCGACGAACGCATTCCGATCATCGCCGGGTCTGAAGTAAACGACGACCCGTTCCGTCCAATCTCAGCCTACGGCCGGCGAACTCTGGGTCAACAGGGCGACATGACCCCCATCGACTGGATCGATCGAGACGCTCGTTTCGTAGAAAAACTCGCGACCCCTGACGTGACTGTCGCCGACATCATCGGCGATGTCGATCCGATCAAAGCTGCCAAAGGCGGACACCTGCTCAGCGACGAACTGACCATTCACTACGGTCTGCTGCCGCGCGCAAATCGCGGCGTCTTCGCTATCAACGAACTGCCCGACCTCGCCGGAAAGATTCAGGTCGCGCTCTTCAACATCATGCAGGAAGGCGACGTGCAGATTAAGGGATATCCAGTGCGTCTCCCGCTCGATGTGATGCTCGTGTTTTCGGCAAACCCGGAAGACTACACGGCGCGCGGAAAGATCATCACGCCGTTGAAAGACCGCATCGGTTCGGAGATCATGACGCACTATCCGAAAGAGGTGTCGATGGCCGTGGAGATCACGCGCCAGGAGGCTTGGACCGATCGTTTCGAAGACAAAAATCGCATCGTCGTACCGGATTTTATTCGCGAGGTCGTCGAGCAGATCGCGTTCGAGGCGCGCGAGGACAATCACGTCGACAAACATTCCGGCGTATCGCAGCGCATGCCGATTACGGTGATGGAGTCGGTTGTTTCAAATGCTGAACGGCGAGCGTTGCTGACCGGGGAAGAGCCGATCGTTCCGCGTATCGCTGACATCTACGCGGCGCTGCCGGCGATGACGGGCAAGATGGAGCTCGAGTACGAAGGTGAACAACTCGGCGCGAGTCGTATCGCACGCGATCTCATCAAACGCGCTGCGGGTGAGATCTTCGAAGGCTATTTCGTCGGGATCGACTTCTCGCGCACAGTGCAGTGGTTTGACGAAGGAAACAAACTCTTGCTCGCCGACACTGCCGGCGCCGGCGAGTGCGTCACCCTGATCGAATCTGTCCCGGAACTTTTGGAGGCGGCTTTGATTCCGTTTGAATTCGATCGAACCGACAGCGGCCGGCTTGTTGCTGCATGTGAGCTCGTGCTCGAAGGTCTGTACGCGCAGAACAAGATCAGCCGCAACGAGGAAGGCGGCTACACTGCGGTCACGAAGGCGCGAAAGGATCGTCGCGGCATGATTTACGACGATCTTACGGAGACGAGTAAATATAGTTGAGGTCAGTTGTCAGTAGTCAGTTGTCCGTGGTCAGTTGTTAGTTGTCAGTGGCTCGTTCGAACGACGGACTACGGACCATGGACTACTGACCACTGACCACTGACCACTGCCCAACAAACAATGAAATTCACTCGTTATTCAAAGTTCAAGGGGTTCGACGTTTCTGGCATCAACCTTGGTGAGTTGATGGACAGCATGGCTGATGCCTTGCTCGATTCCGGCTACGACGACGATTACTACTGGACTCGCGAACGCCGTCCCGCGGATACCTCGCTCGACGCGCTGCGACGCGCTCTCCTTCAGGCACTGATGGGACAGGGACTAGTTGACGAACAACAGATCCAGGAGATGCTCGCCGAGAATGAAGGCAAGTACAAAGGTTCGCTGCTCGAAGAACTGCTGAATCAACTCATCGAACGCCTCGTCGAAGAGGGCTACCTAACTCTCCGCGAACAACAACCACAACCGACGCAGGAGCGCCAACAAGGTCAGGGCGGACCAGGCGAATTCTCCGAACCGCTACCACGCGATGTCCATTTCGAAATCACTGAAAAAGGCCTCGACTTTCTCGGTTACAAGACGCTGCGAAACCTGCTTGGCAGTTTCGGCAAAAGCGCCGCCGGGCGTCACGACACTACTTATCTTTCGACTGGCGTCGAAGCCGCCGCCGCCAGCAAGCGTTACGAGTTTGGCGACACGATAAATCTCGACGTCAACACCACGCTGCTTTCGGCGATTCAACGCGAAGGGTTGCAAGTGCCGCTCAATCTCGAGTACAGCGACTTGTACGTGCACCAGTGCGACTATCAATCATCGTGCGCGACCGTCGTGATGCTCGATTGTTCCCACTCGATGATTCTCTACGGCGAGGATCGATTTACGCCGGCGAAGAAAGTGGCCCTCGCGATGTCTCACCTGATTCGCACGCAGTATCCGGGCGACTCGCTGAAGGTCGTGCTCTTTCATGATGCGGCGGAGGAGTTGCCGCTCGGCAAACTCGCGACCACGCACGTCGGTCCATATCACACCAACACCGCCGAGGGTTTGCGTTTGGCGCGCCGGTTATTGCAAGCGCAGCGAAAGGAGATGAAGCAGATCGTGATGGTCACCGACGGTAAGCCAACGGCCTGCTTTGTCGGTGAGGACTTCGCGCGTTCCGGATCAAAACGAGTCCGGAAAGGCGACAACAACCAACTTCCAACGCGCCGCCTTTACAAGAATTCCATGGGCGGCGACCCCTTGGTCATGGCCGAGACCTTCAAAGAGGTACAGGCCTGTCGCAAAGCCGGTATAATGATTAACACTTTCATGCTGGCCAGCGATTACTACCTGGTGGAGTTTGTGAAACAGATGACCGCCATGACCAACGGCAAAGCTTACTTCGCAAATCCGGGAAATCTCTCGCAGTTCGTATTGATTGATTTTCTCCACAGACGGACCCGACGCGTCAGATAGCTGTCCGTGTTTTCCTGAACACGGATTTGGAGCATGATGCCGAACCGAACCCAGGGATGGCAGCCGCAACAACTGCGCAATCGACGCGTTCTACTGCCTTACTTCATTCTGTTGCTGGGCCTCTGCTTTACCATCCTCGTCTACTACTACTTTTCTAAACTCACCTACGAACAGGACCAGGGCCGTTTTCAAAGGTCGGTCCAGGAGATCCAGGACAATATCACACTGCGAGTGCAGACTTCCGTCGCGCTCTTACGCGCGGGCACCGGGCTCTTCGCCGCGAGTGACAACGTTGAGATCGAGGAGTTTGATCGATTCGTTCAGCAGATCGAGTTACAGAAGAATTATCCGGGCATTCACGGCATTGGGTTTTCGAAACGGTTCTCGGCGAACGAACTTCCGGCCCTCGAGGCGACGATGAAGAAATCGGGGTTTCCCGACTTTCATGTCTGGCCCAATTACGCCCGCGACGAATATCACTCCATCATCTATCTGCAGCCACAGACCCAGCGAAACAAGCTGGCGATGGGCTATGACATGTTCACCGATCCGGTTCGCCGGCAAGCGATGGAGCGCGCGCGCGACAAAGGAATTCCGGCAGCGTCTGGTCGCGTGGTGCTGATCCAGGAGAAGGGCCAACCGGACACCCAGCAGGCTGGGTTCCTCATCTATGCGCCGGTCTACAGCAATAAAGCTTCGATCGGTAACGAAACGGATCTCCGAAACGCTCTCGTCGGTTTTGTTTATAGCCCCTTTCGTGCGGACGATTTTCTCGAGCCCGTCACCAGGGAAAAGCATTATGACGTGAGCTTCGACGTTTACGATGGAACGGAAGCGACCCCTCAGAATCTAATGCACGCGTCGCCCGATGCGGGTTTGTCAGTCACACCTCGTTTCAAACAGTCGATCACGGCAAATGTCGCCGGACGTACCTGGACCATTGCGTTCGCGACGAAGCCGTCGTTTCAGGCAGCGTCTAACCAGCCGATTGTGAAATACACGCTGATCGTTGGCACGCTTCTTAGTCTGCTGTTTTTTGCGGTCAGTCGCGCGCAAGTCACCGCGCGCATGAGCGCCGAGCGCGCTGCGGCCGATCTGAAAGAATCAGAATCGACTGTTAGAAAAACTCTGGCGGAACGCGAGGTCGCCGAAAACGCGTTGCGCGAAGCAGATCAGCGCGCGCTGCTGGAATACGAACGACTGCTGGAAAGGATCTCGCTGCTGGCCCAGGCGCTGGGCACTGTGCGGGAGTTGAATGCGATCTTCCGCGCGTTACGCGAGTTCACGAACGTTTCGCTCCCATGCGACGGGTTCTTCGTGTCGCTCTACGATCCGATCCGTGACGTTCGCTCGGCTTGTTACGGCTGGGGCGACGGCGCCGAAGTTGATGTTT
>DATJKO010000573.1:0-7880 GCA_035491355.1 Pyrinomonadaceae bacterium | reverse complement strand
GGACGCAGCTCAAGACCAAGACCGACTCCCCGGCCCTCGAATCTTGCCCGCAGAAGCGCGGCGTGTGCACCCGCGTGTACACGACGACGCCGAAGAAGCCGAACTCGGCGCTTCGCAAGGTCGCGCGCGTGCGCCTGACGAACGGGATCGAGGTCACGACCTACATCCCGGGTGTGGGTCACAACCTGCAGGAGCACTCGATCGTGCTCATCAGAGGCGGGCGCGTTAAGGACCTCCCCGGTGTTCGCTATCACGTGATTCGCGGCACGCTCGATTCAGTCGGCGTGGCCGATCGCAAACAGGGACGTTCGAAGTACGGCGCCAAGCGGCCCAAAGCCAGTGCCAAGTAACCTAGCGAGATAAGAGATTATGCCAAGACGACGAGTAGCCGAACGACGCGAAGTGCTTCCGGATCCTGTTTACAGCAGCCCGCTTGTGACCAAATTCATCAGCGGCGTGATGTGGGAAGGAAAGAAGTCCGTAGCCGAGAGTATTTTCTACGATGCGATGCGCCAGATTGGAGACAAGACCGGTGAAGAGCCGCTCAAGGTCTTCAAACGCGCCATCGACAACGTGAAACCCACGGTCGAAGTGAAATCGCGACGCGTTGGTGGTTCGACTTATCAGGTTCCCATTGAAGTACACCAGGAGCGGCGCGGTGCCCTGGCAATTCGCTGGATAGTTTCGTACGCGCGTGGACGCGGCGAAAAAACGATGACCGATCGGCTGGCGGCTGAAATTCTGGATGCCGCCAACAATCGCGGCAACGCTGTGAAGAAGAAAGAAGATACGCATCGCATGGCTGATGCGAACAAGGCGTTTGCGCATTACAAGTGGTAATAGTCAGTGGTCAGTAGTCAGTTGTCCGTTGAGACAAACATGACAACTGACAACGGACTACTAACCACTGACGACAAAAGCAATGGCTAAGTACGATTTAAGTAAATTCCGGAACATCGGCATCATGGCCCACATCGATGCCGGTAAGACCACCACCACGGAACGGATCCTTTATTACACGGGCATCACGCACAAAATCGGCGAGGTGCACGAGGGTACGGCGACCATGGACTGGATGGAACAGGAGCAGGAGCGCGGTATCACCATCACCAGCGCCGCAACTACTTGTTTCTGGGAAAGAGAAGGCGTCGATCATCGCATTAACATCATCGACACGCCGGGCCACGTCGACTTCACGATGGAGGTAGAGCGTTCGCTCCGCGTGCTGGACGGCGCGGTTGCGGTTTTTGACGGTGTCGCCGGCGTCGAGCCGCAGTCCGAGACTGTCTGGCGTCAGGCCGATAAGTACGGCGTTCCGCGTATTTGCTTCATCAACAAACTCGATCGCGCCGGTGCGTCGTTCGATCGTTCATTCGAATCGATCATCACGCGTCTGGGCGCGAACCCCGTCGCAGTCCAGATTCCTATCGGTCTCGAAGATCAACTGAAAGGCGTCGTCGATCTGGTCCAGATGAAGGGCCTGATTTGGAACGACGAAAGCAAGGGTTCGGAGTATGAAGTGGTCGACATCCCTGAAGACCTGAAGGATGCCGCTGTCGCCGCGCGTGAAAAACTAGTTGAAGCAGTAGCCAGTATTGACGACGACCTGATGCACAAGTACCTCGAGGGCGAGGAAATTAGCGAAAACGAGATTCGCGCCGGCCTGCGCAAGGGAACGCTTGAGTTGAAGCTCGTACCGGTGGTCACCGGTTCGGCATTCAAGAACAAAGGAGTGCAGACATTGCTCGACGCGGTTGTCGACTATCTGCCGTCGCCGCTCGACATTCCGCCGGTTGAAGGTACGAATCCGAAGAATGGTGCGGTGGAGACTCGTCCGCCCGATGCAAGTGCTCCGTTCTCCGGTCTGGTCTTCAAGATCATGGCCGACAAGCACCTCGGACAGCTCTCGTTCGTGCGCATTTACAGCGGCTCGATCAAGGCTGGTTCATACGCCTACAACCCGATCAAGGACTCGAGAGAGCGCGTTGGTCGTCTGATGCGCATGCACGCTAACAAGCGTGAGGACATCGAGGCGGCGAGCGCCGGCGAGATCATCGCCATCGGCGGCATGAAGCAGGTCACAACCGGCGACACGATCTCGGATGAAACAAAGCCGATCGTGCTCGAGGCGATGGAATTCCCCGCGCCGGTTATCCCCGTGGCCGTCGAACCGAAGACGCGTCAGGATCAGGACAAACTCGGCATCGCGTTGAATCGTCTGGCCCAGGAAGATCCGTCGTTCAATGTTTCGACTGATCAGGAAACGGGACAGACGATCATCGCCGGCATGGGCGAGCTGCACCTCGAGATCATCGTCGATCGCATGAAGCGCGAGTTTGGCGTTGAAGCGAACGTCGGCAAGCCGCAGGTTGCGTATCGCGAGACGATCACGAAACCGGCCGCTGGAAAAGAAGTTTACAAGAAGCAGACTGGTGGTCGCGGTCAGTTTGGTCACGTCGAGATCGAGATCGAACCGGCGCCCGGCGAGGGTTTCGTGTTCGTCAACGAGATCACCGGCGGTGCGATTCCGAAGGAATACATCAAACCGGTGGAGCAGGGAATTCGCGACGCGATGGAGCGTGGCTTCCTTGCCGGCTATGAAATGGTCGACATCAAAGTCAAGCTCGTGTTCGGTTCGTATCACGAAGTCGACTCGGATGAGCGATCGTTCCATATCGCCGGATCGCTCGCGTTTCAGGACGCGGTCAGAAAGGCCAGTCCGGTATTGCTCGAGCCGATCATGCGCGTTGAAGTCGTCACCCCCAACGACTACACCGGCGCAGTAACCGGCGATTTGAATTCACGCCGCGGGCGGATCGAAAGCATGGAGCCGCGCGTCGGTGGCGCGCAGGTGATCACGGCTTTTGTGCCGCTCTCGGAAATGTTTGGATACACCACTGACTTGCGCTCGGCTACGCAGGGCCGCGCCACTTCCACTATGCACTTTGAGAGGTATGACCAGGCCCCAAAGCAGATAGCTGAAGAGGTGATCGCCAAGGTCCAGGGGGTAGCAAAGTAGCGAAGTAGCTGGGCACAGATCCCCAAACGGTCTGTGCCTTTTTTAGTGCTTGGTACTTAGTGCTTTGTTCTTTGTTTTATTAGTGGTCAGTTGTCAGTAGTCAGTTGCAGGATCCGCCACTGACCACTGACTACTCACCGCCACCAAAGTACAAAGGACAAAGTGCCAAGCTCAAAATAACGCAGGTCACGCTGCCTGCGCGGACACGGGGAAAAACATGTCGAAGGAAAAATTTGACCGTTCGAAGCCGCACGTGAACATCGGGACGATTGGGCACGTGGACCACGGGAAGACGACGCTGACGGCGGCGATCACGAAGGTGCTGGCGAAGCACAATCCGAAGGTGCAGTTTGTGGCTTTTGACCAGATCGACAAAGCGCCGGAAGAGAAGGCGCGCGGGATCACGATCGCGACGGCGCACGTGGAGTATGAGACGGCGAATCGTCACTACGCCCACGTGGACTGTCCGGGTCACGCCGACTACGTGAAGAACATGATCACGGGCGCGGCGCAGATGGACGGCGCGATTCTGGTGGTGGCGGCCACCGACGGCCCGATGCCGCAAACGCGCGAGCACATCCTGCTGGCGCGTCAGGTAGGCGTGCCGGCGATGGTGGTGTTCATGAACAAGGCCGACGCGGTGGACGATCCGGAGTTGCTGGAGTTGGTGGAACTGGAAGTGCGCGAGTTGTTGAGCGCATATGAGTTCCCGGGCGACGACATCCCGGTGGTCAAAGGTTCGGCACTGAAAGCGCTGGAAGGCGACCCCGAGTGGGAGAAGACGGTCGACGAACTGATGGCGGCAGTTGACTCGTACATTCCGACGCCGACGCGCGAGATGGACAAGCCGTTTTTGATGCCGGTGGAAGACATCTTCACGATTCAAGGTCGCGGCACGGTGGCCACGGGCCGTGTTGAGCGCGGCAAGGTGAAGGTGAACGAGCAGGTGGAGATCGTCGGTATCCGGCCGACGCAGAAGACGGTGGTGACGGGCGTCGAGATGTTCAAGAAGTTGCTGGATGAGGGCGTGGCGGGCGACAACGTTGGGTTGTTGCTGCGCGGCCTCGAACGCAAGGACATCGAGCGCGGCCAGGTTATCGCGAAGCCGGGCTCGATCACGCCGCACACGAAGTTCAAGGCCGAAGCATACGTGCTGACGAAGGAAGAAGGAGGGCGCCACACGCCGTTCTTCTCGGGTTACCGGCCGCAGTTTTACTTCCGCACGACGGACGTGACGGGAGTGGCGCACCTGCCCGAAGGGGTGGAGATGGTGATGCCTGGCGACAACGTGCAGATGTCGATCGAGTTGATTGCGCCGATCGCGATGGAGAAGGGGTTGCGCTTCGCTATTCGTGAAGGTGGTCGCACGGTAGGCGCCGGAACAGTGTCGGAAATCGTTGAGTAATAGTCCGTGGTCAGTGGTTCGTGGTCAGTGGTTAGTCGTAAATCACAACTACTGACAACTGACAACTGACCTCGGACAACGGACAAGGATTTACTTATGCCACGCGACAATATCGCACTTCAGTGTAACGAGTGTAAGAGTCGAAACTACGTTACCACCAAGAACAAGAAGACGACTCCGGACCGGTTGGAATTCAGTAAATTCTGTCGCCGTTGCCGACGCCACACGGGTCACAAAGAGACCAAGTGAAGTGATTGCTGGTTGGAGATTGTCGATTGCCGATTGCCGATTGCTGGAGTTACTCGTCGGGTTTCGAAATCGGCAATTGGCTGTCGACAATTGACAATGACCGGAGGGGTATAGTGTCAACGGTTAGCACGTCGGTCTCCAAAACCGAAAGTCCGGGTTCGAATCCTGGTACCCCTGCCAGAGAATAAAGGTAGACCCGCCGGTTAAAAGCCAGTGGGACGGAGATCGGCAAGCGAGTAGTGCAGGAATTTATGGCTGAGACAGAAAATCCAGAAGCACCGGCGGTTTCGGCGCCGCGCACCGCGCGTTTTGGCGAAGGGCCGGAGGGCAAAGCAGCACGCCGCGAGCGGGGCCATTCGGGACACCAACAGGCGGGACCGTTTAGCCGAATGGGTCAGTTTTTGCACGACGTGCGCGCCGAGTTGAAGCGCGTTTCGTGGCCAACACTTCAGCACGTGCAAAACTCGACCCTCATCACGCTTGTCGCGGTAGCATTCTTCGCGGCCTATCTGTTCGCAGTCGACCAGTCGCTGGCGCGATTCGTAATTCCGGCACTGGAGTGGGTCATCAGTAAGATCGCAGCGCTGTTGGGCCTAGCCTAACGAAAGAGTTTCTAATGCAGCAGTGGTTCATCCTTCATACATACTCGGGACACGAGAAAAAAGTACGCGATAGTCTCAAGGCCCGCATCCGCGACACTGATCTTCAAAATGAGATCATCGAGGTGCTGGTGCCGACGGAGACGGTTGTCGAAATGCGCGGCAATAAGCGCATCGAATCGTCGCGCATGTTTTACCCCGGTTATGTGCTGGTGCAGATCGAATGCGATGACCGTGGGCACATTCCCGACAACGTGTTCCACATGATCAAGTCGACACCGAAGGTGACAGGCTTTGTCGGAGGTCACAATCCGACGCCGCTGACGCCACAGGAAGTCGATCAGATTGTTCACAACGTTACCGAAGCTGCCGAGAAGCCCAAACCGAAGTTTTCTTATGCGGCCGGAGAGACTGTGCGTATCAAGTCGGGCCCGTTTCAGAGTTTTACGGGCAAAGTAGAAGAAGTTAATGAAGATAAGTCGACACTGAAAGTGACCGTAACCATCTTCGGGCGATCGACGCCTGTTGAGTTGAACTTTCTCGACGTCGAGAAGGTCACTTTCGCGGAAGAAGAGTAGTTTATGGCAAAGAAGATTACTGGATACATCAAACTTCAGGTTCCCGCAGGTAAGGCCAATCCGGCGCCCCCAATCGGACCGGCGCTCGGGCAGCACGGCGTAAACATCATGGAGTTTTGCAAGGCGTTCAACGCCAAGACGGCCCAGATGGATCCCGACCTCAAAATCCCGGTTGTGATCACCGTCTTCGCCGATCGTTCGTTTACGTTTGAGACCAAGACGCCGCCGGCAGCCGACCTGCTGAAGAAAGCCGCGGGCATTCCGAAGGGTTCGGGCAAGCCCAACCGCGAGAAGGTGGGATCGATCTCGAAAGCGAAGATTGAAGAGATTGCCAAGACGAAATTGCAGGACCTGAACACCACAAGTCTTGAGTCTGCGATTCGAACTATCGAAGGTACCGCCAGACAAATGGGCCTCACTGTCGAGTAGGTCCGCTGAGAGGGAGGGATTCGCGAAATCCCGTTAGCACCTCAGGAGTCGTTAATGAAGAAACACGGAAAGAAGTATCGCGCTGCGCTCGAAAAGATCGAGCCGGGGCGGAAGTATGATCTCGCGAGCGGCGTCGATAAGATCAAAGAGCTCTCGTTCGCGAAATTCGACGAAACACTGGAACTGACGATTTGGCTTGGCGTCGATCCGCGTAAAGCGGATCAGCTTGTGCGCGGCACGCTCGTTTTGCCGCACGGCCTGGGCAAGTCGAAAACCGTCGTCGTGATCGCCCAGGGCGACAAGCTCCGCGAAGCGGAAGAAGCAGGCGCGGACATCGTCGGCGGTGAAGACATCGTCAACCGCATCAAAGGCGGCTGGACAGACTTCGACGCCGTCATCGCAACGCCCGACATGATGCGACTCGTCGGCGGTCTCGGAAAAGTGCTCGGCCCGCGCGGCTTGATGCCGAATCCGAAGACCGGCACCGTGACACCTGATGTGGCGACTGCGGTCAAAGAAACGAAAGCCGGAAAAGTTGAGTATCGCGTCGACAAGACGGGCGTGATTCACGTCGGCGTCGGCAAAGTCTCATTCGAGAGCAATAAGCTCAGCGAGAATGCGAAGGCGTTGCTCGATGCGGTCGTGAAAGCAAAGCCGGCTACCGCCAAGGGCAAGTACGTTAAGAAAGTTAATCTGGCCTCGACGATGAGCCCGGGAGTTTTGCTCGACGAAGCGGCTTACGCAAAGTGAGGGTTGAGGAGAAAAAATTATGAAGAGTAAAGCAAGAAAACAGCAGGACCTCGATCAGCTCACCGAGCAATTCAAGAACGCCCAGGCGGCGATGGTGGTCGGTTTTCAGAAAATGACCGTCGCCAAGGACCAGGAGCTTCGCAATCAATTGCGCGAAGCCGGTGTTTCGTATGAGGTTGTGAAGAATACGCTGGCGCGACGCGCTTCCGAGGGCACGGCACTCGAGTCGGCGAGTGAGCATTTCAAGGGAGTGACGGCAGTGGCACTGAGCAATAGCGATCCGGTAGGGCTTTCAAAGGCGATCGCGAAGTTCGCCAAGGCCAACCCGGACATCTTTACGTTCAAGGCCGGTATCGTCGAAGGCAAGGTAGTCGCTCTGAACGAGGTGGAAGCCATTGCAAGTCTTCCGTCGAAGGAAGAGTTGATTTCAAAAATAATGTTTCTTATCAACTGCCAGGCGCAGCGTTTGGTCACGGTTATCTCGGCGGTGCCACGCAACCTGGCGATAGTTGTCAAACAGATCGGTGAACAGAAGACGGCGTAGGATTTTTTGAGGAGGATAGAAAGTTAATCATGGCAGCAACACGCGAAGACGTAATCGAATTTTTGAAAAACATGACGCTTCTGGAAGCTTCGCAACTCGTTAAAGAGTTGGAAGAGACCTTCGGCGTTTCGGCAGCGGCGGCGGCAGTGGCGGCAGCTCCGGCAGCTGGAGGCGGTGGCGGTGAAGCAGCGGCCGCAGCGGAAGAGAAGACCGAGTTTGACGTGATCCTTCAGGCCATTGGCGGCAATAAGATCAACGTGATTAAGGTCGTCCGCGAGGTTACGGCGCTTGGTTTGAAAGAAGCCAA
>DATJKO010000572.1:0-1760 GCA_035491355.1 Pyrinomonadaceae bacterium | reverse complement strand
GTAGCAGATGAACAGCGGCAACGGACCTGAGGCTGACGTATCTGCTTCAAGACTCTCTGCCGGTATAAGTGCTTGTCTGGTTGCCTCCGGAGTTTCCACCGCGCGCAACGTTTCTTTGACATGAACCGTTATGGTGTGACCTTCAACGCTGCGCTCAATGCGAGACGTGGCTTCCCGGTTCGCATCCGCACGCAGCACTTCCAGATCCGTCCACGCACCGCCAGTCTCCACGAGCGTTCGCACCGGCAGTTTGTCGTGCAGCGATCGCATCTCAGCAAGGATGAACTCCGTTAACCAGATCCGATCTTCTTCCGACTCTCCCAACGCGAAAACATCAGTGAGCCGTCCTTCATGATCGCCGCGCACCAACGCCCGCGCCTTGCCCCGCACCAACACAACGCCACGCAACCATCGCGGCTGCTTCTCGCTCAACGTGTGTGAACGAACGATGAAGCGCGGCAGTAGACCGGGCGGACGCACGTCGTCGTAACGAAACTGAATACGGCGCGCCTCGCCGGTCATGAATTCTTTCTTCAACTCGCCCGGCTGGTTCTCGTCCAACAAACCAGGCACGAGATAAAGGTCCTTTCCCTGAAGCGGAAAACAGAGTTCGAACTTCTCCATCAACGCCAGTAAGAACTGATGCATCGTCGCTGGATAATCTGCCGTGTTCGTCAACGCTTTGGGGAAATCGGCGAGTTTCAACTCACCGTTCGTCTCATTTTGATGAAGCCAACGAAGAACCGAGTAGATACCATCCACGAGCCAACGCGGTTTGAGCACACTGGTGTCTCGGAGTCGCGGATCTTCGCGGTAGTTCAACGCGATGCCGAGGCAGTCGAGAATTGTGGCGAGGGTCTCCTGGTTTTCCAGCGAGGTCACGCCTTCTTCCGCGCAGATCTTTCGATACTCTTCGAACGTGACAAAGCTCTCGCTCATTTCTTCGAGGCGCTTGCGCACGCGCGCCCAACCCGGCTCGATTCGTTCGCGCACGCTGGGCATTTCACCCGCGAGCTTGCCGAGGGCCTTCCGCAACTCGTCGATTCCGACGCGCGGATCGCAATCGGTCTTCACGATCGCCTGAACTTCAGGGTAATTCTCTTCGAGGAAATGCTCGTCAACGCTGAATGGATGCGTCTTGACTTGATTGAGCGCGATCACTACCGGCGAGCCCGATCCGTAGGTGCGAATAAGACGAAGCCAGTATTCGGCTTCCTGCATGGGCCGTCCCTGCCGCCCACTGAGGACCACGAGATAGATACTCCGTTCGGAAAAGAAAAACTGATGCGTCTGGTGCAGAAACTCCTGTCCGCCAAAATCCCAGACGTGAGCCGTCAACTTTGTTCTGCCGGCGGTAAGAGGCAGCGTGTGCCGCTCGATGCCCGGTGTTTCCGGTTCCCGTTCGTCGTGTTCGATGTCACGCAGCGCTTTGCTGAGCGACGTCTTGCCAACGCGTCCATGGCCGACGAGCAGCAATTTGAATTCGTTCAGCGGTTTCGCGGTGCGCTGCTGCTGGGCAAAGTAGAACCGGAGAATGGCCTGTGGGTGTGCCGCCTTCTTCTGCGGAGTGTCGTGCCATTCCGCGCCCAAAATGTCCGCGGAAACACCCAGCTCCGGATTATCCTGCAGATAGAGTTCGGTTAGTGACGGTAAGTCTCTCAACGACTCAGGCAAAACCGTCAACTGATTTCGCGCGACATTCAGCATCCGCAGGCTCTTAAGCCTGCCTATCGACTCAGGCAGTTTCGTAAGGTTGTTGC
>DATJKO010000571.1:0-7657 GCA_035491355.1 Pyrinomonadaceae bacterium | reverse complement strand
TGGCCGTCGCCAGCGTCGGACAAAGCGCAACGCCGTGTTCCTTCATTAAGCGAAACACTTCCGGAGTGCCGCCGTCGCCGTGCTCGATCGTTTCGACGCCCGCTAACGTCGCGCGACGCATTCCCTCGGCGGTCGCTGAGTGAGCCGCGACGGGAACGTTCGCGCTCTTCGCTGTTTCGACAATGAGCTTCAGTTCGTCGAGGGAAAACGTTGGCGCCGCGCCCTGTGTACCCCAACGATAGTCGGCGTAGACCTTGATCCAATCAGCGCCATGTCCGATCTGATCGCGAACAACGCGCGATAAACTATCGACGCCGTCAGCTTCTTCAGCACCCTGCGGCACGTGCCACTCCGAGGCGTAGCCTTTTGGGCCATAGGTTCCAGTGGCGACGATCGCGCGCGTGGTCACGATCATTCGTGGACCGGGAATGATTCCCTGTTCGACGGCTTGTTTCAGACCGACATCCGCGTAACCGGCGCCTTCGGTGCCGAGATCGCGAATTGTAGTGAAACCAGCCTGAAGCGTGTTGCGCAGATGATTCGTTGCGCGCGCGACGCGCAGGCTCAACGATTCTTTCGCGACTTGATCGTTCCAGGGAGTTTCGCTGTACGGATGCAACAGTACGTGCGAGTGCGCTTCGATCAACCCGGGCATCAACGTCAGCCCGGGAAGTTCGACGATTCGCGCGCCCGCCGGAACCTTCAAAGAATTCAGCGGGCCAATGGAATCGATCTTTTGACCCACAACGAGTACGGCCCAGCCTTCGTGAAACTGGGCCGATTCACCGTCGAACACGCGCGCCGGCTTGAGTAAGTAAGAAGTATCCGTGCGCGCGGTTTGTTGCTGGTCGTTTGTGGGCGGCAAAAGTACGGCGATAGTGAGTAAGAGCAACGCGCAGTATCGCAGCACGATTATTTCTCCGAGATGACGACCTGTTCGATGGTTGGTGGCAGCGGATGCAGCGTGCTGCGTGAGAAGCCGGCGTTGGCGGCCATGCGTTCGAGTTCAGCAAAGGTGTACGCGTCGCCTGACGGCGTGCTTATCAACATCATCATGCTGAAGCCCGCAGCGTCGGGTGGCGTCACGCGATCCTCGTTTGGAACGAACTCCAGCGTCACAGCTCGACCGCCCTCGGCGAGTGCCGCACGAACCTTACGCAAGAGCGTCTCGCAAGTGGGCGCGTCGAAGTGATGCAGGAAGTTGGTTAACAACACGAGGTCATAGCCGCTGCCAAACTCCACGTCGAACGCGCTGCCTTCGATCGTTTTGTACCGATCTGCGACTCCAGCCTTCTGTGCGTTCTCTTTCGCGACTTCGAGCACTGCTTTCCAGTCGAGCGCGGTGACCTCCACCTGCGGATTGTTCTTCGCGAACGCGATGCCGAATAGACCATGTCCGGCGGCGATGTCGAGAATCTTCAATTTGCGATCGGCTTGAGGGTCGGCCAGTTTCGCCATCAACTGCGACGGCAGATCCATCAACGCCGCCATGGCGCGTGCGAACGTGACCCAAACCGGGTTCTCGGGTGCGACGGTGCCGTCGTCCGGAATTGCAGTGCCACCTTTGCGGACAGCTTCGGCCATGTACTTTGCGCCACCAGTCAAAACTGGATCGCCGAGAAACTCGACGGCGCCTCCGAGATACGCGGGCGAGCGTTTGTCGAGAAACACTGACGAGTCGAGCGTCAGTCCATAATTGCTGCCTTGCTTCGTGAGCATCTCCATGATCGTGAGGTAGTCGCAGAGAATGCGAATTCCCTTTTCCGAGGCTTGGCACCGCTTGGCAATGTCGGCCGCAGTGGTGTTGCCTTCGCCGATCGCGGTGAACACCTCGAGTTCAATGCCGGCCTTCAACGCCTCGGTGCGTTGATGCGCGTTCATTGTTTGGAAGAAAAGTTGTGGTGATGGTTGCTGGGACGCGGGAGTAGACATAGTAGTCCTTTCTGTATGACTGGTTCTGTATTACGAGAATGGCTGATTCTGCACTTACCTTATCGGATCGCGCAACACCGTGTCCGCGACGGCGGCCGCCATTTCCGCGGCTTGCGGGTGACTGCGTCGCAAACCGGCCACTTGCAATAGCGCTTCGCCGGTGCGTGAGAACATGCGGAACAGGTCGCCTTCTTCCGCACGAGTCTCTCTAACGATTTGAGACCACTCGGCGCCGTTGGCCCAATGGACCGCCGCGCCGGCGGCGGAAAAGTTCAGATCGGGCGCTGGTTCGACGCCGTGTTTCCACTCTTCAGCCGAGACTTTGAACCCGACGTCTTCAAACCGGGTGAGTGAGTTAACGATCTCGTCTTCGAGTTCGAGCTCGCCGTAATCGCGATCTTCGTCGGCCGTCAGCGCGGCCATGATTCCCGCGAGTTGTTTTGGCGCGAGCGAATTGAACAGACCGCTTTCGAGTGCTTCGCCCACCAGCAAAGGACGATCGATATGCAAATCGGCCAGCCAGCGCCCACGTTCAGTCACCTTTTCGGCTTCGTAGTCGAGATAACCAAACACCGCCAGCACCTTTGCACGCTGTTCGAACGGCTGCCACACTTCCTCGCGCAACGACTCGATCCGCCGTGAAGCGCGTTCGTAGTCTTCCGCAGTCTCGTGCAGTCCCCAAAGCACTTCGGTGCAACGTTGCCGCTCCGCGCCGCGGAGTTGTGGTGGCAGGAGGTTGTCGAGCGTGTCGTCGAGTACCTTCAACGCATCGGTCTCTTCCGCGTAAGCGTCGCGCAAACGCGGCTCGTGCAGAACCAACTCGCGTCCGCGCGCGCGAACCTCGTCAAATGCTTTTTCGATCTCATCGTCACGCAGACGATAGACTGTGGAATAAACGCGTCCGATTCTCTCCTGCGGAAAGCTGGCGGTTGTGCCGTCTTCACGCAGACCACGCACGCTGCCGTCGCGCTTCTCCGTAACCATTACCAGTCTGCGGCTCGCACGGCCGACGCCGACAACACGTCCCGGTTTGACGACTTCATCAAGCCAACGATGAAACAATTCTGCGCGCGTCTGCGGCTTTGCTTCCTGAAGTCGAGCACGGGCGCCGATAAGTCGCTCCAAGCCAAGCACGACGCTTACCGGCAGATCGCAACCCGATTCCTGCAACCGGGTGGCGATCGTTTGTTCACTTTGTTGGCGAGAATTCTCGAGTTGATGCATCTGTCGCGCGTAGTCGCGATACGCAAAACTTCGTTCCGCGATCTCGCGCACGCCGGCGAACGTGCCGTACGCATCGAGTAGATTCAGAAGCGTCGTGTAGGTTGCGCGAAACTGGCTGGTGAGCGCATCCGGCGACGCCCGCAACAGTTGCGCGATGCGCAGCGGATCCTGGTGCAGACCGGGAGCAGCGACAACAAAACCGACGTTGTCGCGACCACGACGTCCCGCGCGACCCGTCATCTGTTGCAATTCCGACGCGGACAACGGACGCCAACCGCCCGCAGTGCGTGCATCAGCGCCAGTCAGCACAACGCTGCGCGCGGGAAAATCCACCCCGGCAGCGACTGTCGCAGTTGCGAAGATCGCATCGAGCAGTCCCGCGCTCATCAACTTCTCGATGACGAGTTTCCACGCCGGAATGTGACCAGCATGATGCGACGCAACGCCGCCGCGAATGATCGTGTCCCAATGACGATGTCCGCGCACTTCCGGATTTTGTTCGACGAAGGCGTGCATGAAATCGCGTCGCGCGTCACGACGACTTTCGTTCGGGTCGCGTCGCGCGAGCGCCGCCTCCGACGCCGCTTGATCGCAACGTCGCCTCGTCGGCATGAAGACGATCGCCGGGAGCAAGTTGTAGCCATCCAACGCCGACAACAGCGTCGCCGGCGGCATTTCAGGCATTCGCAGTTTCATGAATCAGTCGCGCGATCTGTGGATTTACCTTGCCGTCGTCATTAACCAAGGGGAGTAGCTGTCGGTCCGGAAGTAAGAGCGCGGAGCGCAGCGGCACCGGCCGCTTGCCCGGGCCTGTGATCACACCGCAGCGCACGCCGCGCACCTCTTCCAACCACGACGCGAACTCGTCCGCATTGCCGATCGTTGCCGATAGCAGCAGCAAACGAATCCGCGGCGGCGTCAGGATGATCGCCTCCTCCCAAACGTGACCGCGTTCTTCGTCGGAGAGATAGTGGGCCTCGTCAAGGACCACGAGATCGGCGCTGACTTCATTGCCGCCGCGCAAGGAGTCGAAAAGTTGATTGCGATAGATTTCGGTCGTGCCGACGATCAGCGGTGCGTCCCAATTTTCTTTTCTGTCGCCGGTCAGAATGCCGACGCGCTCCGCGCCAAACTCGTCGATAAACTCCTGGTACTTCGAATTGGTGAGCGCTTTGAGCGGACTTGTGTACCAGGCCCGACGGCCGGCGCCGAGAAGGCGCCGGATCTCCTCACGCGCAATCCACGTCTTGCCGCTGCCGGTTGGGGCGGTGACGAGCACGTCTTCGTACTCGAGCATCGCGAGTGCTTCAACTTGAAAAGGGTCTGGCTTAAATGGCGCGGCGGGTGGTGTTCCGATTCCTTCCAGCAGTTTTTTGACATCTCGGGATTGCGGAATCGAGCGTGCAGGTCGTTCAGCGACAAATGTGCGCGTTTTCTTCTGTTTTACTCGTTGATGATTTCGTCTCGTGTTACGGCGATCCCGCGGCATGGCCGCTATTCTAACTGCGCGGCTCTGGCCTGCGAAGTGCTAATGACACACGACGGAGTTACAATTCCGTCTCACAACGCGCTGGGGTCCGAGGGCGTCTAAGGGCACTGAAGAAGGCACTGAAACAAAAAGGGCTGGCATGCGTTTTCATTTAGGATGACTGAACTTTTCGAGCATTTTGAGGTAAATCGCGACTCGCGGGTGTCACTGCTGCTGAAGCTGGTGGGGAGTTCGCTCATCCTGCATCTGGTGTTTATCTGGATGATCATTTACGTTCCGGCCGTTCGCGACACCGTCAACATCGCCGCGCTCGTCGCCAGCACCAGGTTCGTCGATCGCGATTACATCGCCACTCAGATTAGCGACGAAGTGCAGATCGTCGACGTCGAAAAGTTCCATTACCCGGAGGGGTATTTCGCTCTCGAAGGCCAGGGATTCGCGAATCCGGCAGTGGCGGCCGCGAACGATCCGTTTGCACCGAAGATAATCTCGCAGTGGAACGCCAAAGAACCCGATCCGGAAGCATCGCCCTCGCCCAGTCCGGTAGCGAGTCCAGGCATTAGCCCGGAAGCGTCAGCATCGGCCAGCCCCGGGGCGTCAGCATCGCCCTCGAGTGTTGTCGCTCAAGCCAGCCCAGCTCCAAGCCCAAGCGCGAGTGAGGTGAGTCCCGAAGAGGCGCAGAAGGAACTCGAGAAAAACGCCGCACAGAACAACGTCACCCTGCCTGATGAAAGCGAGATCAATAAGAAGCCGCTCAAAGACCTGGCGATCCATGTAAACGATCTGAAAAACCAGGGGAAGCTCGATCTGAACAAACCGTTCAAGGTCGTGATCGAAGCTGAGCTGGACGAGAAGTCGAAACTCCAGAATCCACGCATCGTCGAAAAAGAAGGCGACGAGGTTCTCAACGATCTATTTCGCCGCATGGTCGCTGCGCTAAACGACAGCGGCACTCTGATCTTCCTGTCAAGGATTGGCGAGGTCAAACCTGGCTCGATTGTAAGAATCACGCTCAAGCAGGGCGCAACTCAAGTGCTCGCGTCGGTGGAATCGGAAGCAACCTCACCCGCGGAGGCTAGTGCGGTGGCACTGAAAGTGAACACTTCGCTCTATTGGGCCGCGCTTGCGCGTTCCGGAAAAGACGAAGCACAGTTAATGAAGAATACGACCGCCACTCCCAATGGCAAGAAGGTCGTATTGAACTTTTCGATGCCCCGGCAGAGCGTTATCGACATGCTGAGGAAGCAAGTCGAGCCCGCGCCGGGTGCTTAGTGGTCTCCAGCCCATTTTTTGGAGTAAATTAACAGGACTATGAGTTTCGATAAATTCCTAACAAAGGTTTTTGGCAGTAGTAATCAGCGGTTTCTGAAGTCGATTGGCCCCCTCGTATCCGAGATAAATGCGCATGAACCGGCGCTGCAGAAGCTCTCCGACGAAGAGCTGCGTGCGCGTTCAGCAATGTACAAGGAGAAGGTCCAGCGCGCGCTCGAAGGCATCACCGACAAAGACAGGCTCAAGGCGCGCGAGCGAGAGATTCTGGATGAACTTCTTCCCGAAGCTTTCGCGACTGTGCGCGAGGCGAGCGTCCGCACGACCGGCATGCGTCATTTCGACGTGCAGATGATCGGCGGCATCGTTCTCCACCAGGGCAAAATTGCCGAGATGCGCACCGGTGAAGGCAAAACGCTTGTCGCTACGCTGCCTTCTTACCTGAACGCACTGACCGGACGCGGTGGCGTTCACGTCATAACCGTGAACGACTACCTCGCCTCACGCGACGCGGAGTGGATGGGCCAGATTCATCGTTTTCTCGGCCTCGAGGTCGGTTGTATTCAAAATGATATGGACGACTTCGAGCGGCAAGCAGCGTACGCCGCCGACATTACTTACGGCACTAACAACGAGTTCGGATTCGATTATCTGCGCGACAACATGAAGTTTGACCTCGCGACCTGCGTGCAGCGTGGTCATTATTTCGCCGTCGTCGACGAGGTCGACTCGATCCTGATCGATGAAGCGCGAACCCCGCTCATCATTTCGGGTCCATCAGACGAAGCAACCGACAAATACAGAAACGCCGATGCGATCATCCCGCACCTCAATAAGGGTGAAGATGTCGACGGCAAGAAGACCGGCGACTATGTTGTCGACGAGAAGGCCCACACGGCAGTGCTTACCGAAGAAGGCGTCGACAAAGCCGAGCGACTGCTCGGTGTCGGCAACCTCTACGATCCGTCGAACATGGAGTTGCTGCACTGCGTCGAGCAGGCCTTGAAGGCACACACACTTTACAAATTAGACCACCAGTATGTCGTCCAGGAAGGTGAAGTGATCATCGTAGACGACTTCACCGGACGTTTAATGAAAGGTCGTCGCTGGTCTGACGGTTTGCACCAGGCGGTCGAAGCGAAGGAAGGCGTCGTGATCGAGAAAGAGAATCAGACACTCGCGACGATCACGCTGCAAAACTACTTTCGACTTTACGAAAAACTCTCCGGCATGACTGGTACCGCCGAGACTGAAGCGGCCGAGTTTGCTTCCACGTACAAACTCGACGTCATCGTTATCCCAACGCACATGCCGATGGTCCGCACGGATTTCTCCGACGTGATCTATCGCACGTTGCCTGAGAAGTGGGATGCAGTAATCGAAGAGATCAAGGAGTGTCACGTCAAGGGCCAGCCCGCGCTGGTTGGTACAGTTTCAGTCGAGAACTCCGAACTGATCTCGCGGCGACTCCTGAAAGACAAAGTGCCGCACAACGTCCTGAACGCGAAGTATCACGAACGCGAAGCTGAGATCGTCGCGCAGGCCGGGCGCAAAGGTTCGGTGACGATCGCCACGAACATGGCCGGTCGTGGTACTGACATCCTGCTCGGCGGGAATCCCGATTTCATGGCGCGCGAGTTTTTGAAAAAAGAAGAGGTCGACCCCGACGAAGCGACCGAGCAACAGTGGCAGATCGCGTACGAACGCGCGAAGCGAATCGTCGAAGATGAGCATAAGGAAGTG
>DATJKO010000570.1:0-4451 GCA_035491355.1 Pyrinomonadaceae bacterium | reverse complement strand
CACTACGCACGGCGGTCGAACCGTCTCGCCGATCATCGATGGCGATTTGGTCATCGTCAGTGGCGTGACGTTCATGTGGGGAACCAATGGACGCGGCGGTCATCGATTTATGGCGTTCGACAAGCGAACCGGTGAAACGATGTGGATCAGTTCTCCCGGCCAGCGACCTTACGACACGACCTACGCGCCGCCCATCATCGTCAACGTCAATGGAACGCGACTGCTCATTCAGGGCGCGAGCGATGGGTTCATTCACGCCATCAAACCCCAAACCGGTGAGCCGGTGTGGCGCTATGAGATCAGCAAACGCGGACTCAACACCGGCGTCGTCGTGCGCGGCACCACCGCCATCCTTACGCACAGTGAAGAGAACCTCGATTCAAGCGAGATGGGTCGCATGGTCGCCGTCGACGCAACTGCAAAGGGCGACATCAAACCGGAACAGGTGAAGTGGACCATCAAAGGCTGGCAGGGGGGCTTTTCGTCGCCCGTTCTCGACGGCGATCGTCTCTATCAGATCGACAACGGCGCGAATATCGCGGCCTTCGATGCGAACACCGGAAAACAGCTGTGGTTACAAAACCTGGGCACGATTCAAAAAGCATCGCCGGTTTTTGCGGATGGCAAGTTGTACGTCGGCACGGAGAACGGAAAGTTTTTTATCCTGAAACCGTCCGCGACCGGCTGTGAGATTCTTGACGAGGACACGTTGGGGACTCCCGATCATCCGGAACCAATCATCGCCTCGGTGGCAATTTCGAATGGACGTGTTTTCGTCGCCAGCGATTCGGGACTCTACGCGATCGGCAAGAAAGCTAATCGCAACTCCGGGCACGCACCGAGTTCAGCATCAACGTCATCGCAGTCCGCAGTCGGCAGTAACGTCAGTTCAAATCCGGTCACACACGTGCAAGTCGTGCCGACTGAGCTGATGCTGAAACCCGGCGATAAGGTGAACTTCCGCGCGCGCCTCTTCGATGCGCAGGGAAACTTCATTCGCGAAGAACCAGCAGCGACGTGGTCGTTGGATCAACTAAAAGGCACAGTGACGAATGGTCAGTTCACTGTTGCCGGCGACGCCATCAATCAGGCCGGATGGGTGAAAGCGACTGTTGACGGCATCACGGGCACCGCGAACGTGCGCGTGTTTCCACCCCTGCCGTGGAATGAAACATTCGACTCGCTCGCGGTGAATGCCGCGCCTGCTTCGTGGGTCAGCATGACGATGAAGTTTGGAGTGCGCGATCTCAACGGCAACAAAGTGCTCGCTAAGCTCACGGAAGGTTCGTCACTATTGAGCCGTTCCCGTGCGTACATTGGACCATCCGACTGGTCGAACTACACGCTCGAGTCGGATGTGATGGCCACCACCAAACGACGCCAGCAGGGTGACGCGGGTATCATCGCGCAGCGTTACGTGTTGACCCTGTATGGCAACAGCCAAATGCTGCATCTCGAGCCATGGCAGCCCGAGATCAAGCGGACTCAAACAATGTCTTACGCCTGGAAGCCCGATACGTGGTATCGCATGAAGCTCCAGGTCGAAAACCTGCCCGACGGCAAAACGCGCGCGCGTGGCAAGGTGTGGCCGGTCGGTGAAACCGAACCGGCTGCTTGGATGATTGAACGCATCGACCCCATCCCTAATCGCCAGGGTGCTCCCGGAATTTTCGGAAACGGTCTGGCCGAACTTTATTTCGATAACGTAAAGGTGTACGCGAACAAATGAGAGTTAAAAATCTGTTCCTACTCGTCGCCCTGATACTTGGCGCCGGCACTTATTTTCTGGCGCCCCCAACTTCGGCTTCAGATCCGGGATCGGGTGATTGGCCCATGTGGGGCGGCACCCCCGATCGCAACATGGTTTCCAACATGAAGGGACTGCCGACCACCTGGGACGTGGCAAAGAAGACGAACGTCAAGTGGGTCGCCACACTCGGATCCCAGAGCTACGGCAACGTCGTGGTTTCCGGCGGCATGGTCTTTGTCGGCACGAACAACGAAGGATTGCGCGATCCGAATATCAAGGGCGACAAGGGCGTTGTGATGGCGTTTCGCGAATCTGACGGCGCGTTCATGTGGCAGATGGTCCACGACAAACTCGTAGCCGGACGCGTTAACGATTGGCCGTATCAAGGTGTCGCTTCTTCGCCGTACGTTGAAGGCGATCGGCTCTACTACGTTTCGAATCGCGCGGAGTTGGTCTGCCTCGACACGCAGGGTTTTCGCGACAAGGAGAACGACGGTCCGTACACGAGTGAAGAGCTGAAGGGCGAATTCAACGCCGACGTCGTTTGGAAGTTTGACATGATCGAGGAAGTCGGCTCGTTGCCGCACAACCTCGCGAACTCGTCGCCGGTGTCCTACGGCGATCTGATCTTTGTCAGCACGTCAAACGGCCAGGACGAGAGTCACGTTAACATCCCTTCCCCGAAAGCACCGGCAATCATCGCCGTTAGCAAGAAGACGGGGAAACTCGTTTGGGAAGACAACTCAGTCGGAGATCGCATTCTGCACGGGCAGTGGGCGTCGCCAACAGTTGGAACGATTGGCGGCGTAGTGCAGGTCATTCACGGACAGGGTGACGGCTGGATTCGCGGGTATGAAGCAGCAACGGGCAAGAAGCTCTGGGAGTTTGATACGAACCCGAAAGACTCCGTGTGGCCCAAGACTCGTAATGAACTGATCAGCACCGCGGTCGTCTACCAGGATCATGTTTACATCTCGAACGGACAGGATCCGGAACACGGCGAAGGCGTTGGTCACATGTACTGCATCGATGCGACGAAACGCGGCGATATCACCAAGACGGGCATGGTCTGGCACTACGACAAGATCCGCCGCTCCATCTCAACGCCCGCGATCAAGGACGGCATCGTCTACCAAGCCGACTTCAGTGGCTTCCTGCATGCGCTCGACGCGAAGACGGGCCAGGTCTACTGGGTCCACGATACGTTCTCCGCAATTTGGGGCTCGCCGATGCTGATCGACGGCAAGATCTACCTGGGGAACGAGGACGGCGACGTCTATATCATGCAGGAAGGAAAGGTGAAGAAAGAGCTGGGCAAGATCGCGATGGGCAGCTCGGTATATTCGACACCGGTGCCGGCGAATGGAGTGCTTTACATCTCCAACCGCAACGAACTCTACGCGCTGGCGGAAGGTGCGGGTGTGCCAGCGAAGCCCGCAACCGCGTCGCGTAACTAGTTCCGTGTTGTTCGTAAGGTCCGTGTTTGGGAACGCGGGTGAACGAATCTTTGTGGCACCGTGTTAGATCTGAAGCCGTTCGACTTTCAACCTCGTACTAGAATGATCTTTGGCGCCGGAACCATCGGCCGCCTGGGCGACGTCGCCCGGGAACTGGGGTTCCGGCGCGTGTTGCTTGTGGCCGACCACGGCATGGTCGCGTCGGGTCATGTCGACGAAGCTCTGGAACCACTGCGCGCCGCGGGAATCGACGTCGTTCGTTTTCACGATTTCGAGGTCAATCCTGACACGCACATGGTCGATGCAGGTACCCAGTTTGCTGCCAGCGAAAAGATCGATTCGATCATCGGTCTGGGCGGCGGTAGTTCGATGGACTGCGCCAAGGGGATCAACTTCATTCTCACCAACGGCGGCCGCATGGAGGAGTATCGCGGTTATGGCAACGCCACGAAGCCGATGCTGCCGATGATCGCGATTCCGACAACCGCCGGCACCGGCAGTGAAGCACAAAGTTACGCGCTGATTTCCACCACAGACAGTCACATCAAAATGGCGTGCGGCGATCCGAAAGCCGCGTTTCGGGTGGCGATACTCGATCCCGCGCTGACCATCTCACAACCGCGCAGCATCACGGCGATTTCCGGTTTCGATGCGATCGCTCACGCAGTCGAGACGTACGTCACCACCAAACGCAATCCGATATCCGACATCTTCTCGCGCGAAGCATGGCGCTTGCTCGAACCGAATTACGAGCGTGTGTTGAATCAGCCTGACGATCTGGAGGCGCGCGGGGCGATGCAGTTGGGGGCGTTCTACGCCGGCGTCGCGATCGAGAATTCGATGCTGGGTGCGACGCACGCCTGCGCGAATCCGTTGACGGCGCATTACGGCACCGCGCATGGTGCGGCCATCGCAATGCTGCTGCCGTCAGTGGTGCGTTGGAATGATCGGGCAGTTGGCCAACGTTATGAATCCTTGTTTATGGGGACTGAAGCACTTGCACGGCGGCTCGAGCAGCTTGCCGAAGCGGGTGGTTTGCGACTTAGTTTGAGCGCCTCAGGCGTTTCAAAGAATGAGTTGCCCGCGCTGGCGGCGGAGGCTGCCGAACAATGGACAGGAACGTTCAATCCGCGACCGTTCGATCAGCAAGGGGCGATGGAGGTTTACGAGTGGGCCTACTGAGACAGGGATTAATAGCATTGTTTGTCTTGTTGTCGCTGGTGGTCACTGCTAGTTCGCAGGAC
>DATJKO010000569.1:0-5555 GCA_035491355.1 Pyrinomonadaceae bacterium | reverse complement strand
ATCTGCGACGGCGCGCGCGGGACTAGTAACGGCGGCAACGGTTCTTCGATCGGACGTCGTTCGATCTGGTCTTCAAAGTTACCGCGGTCGGCAACGATTACGACGCGCGCGACAGCGTGTAGCAGAATGCGATCGTGCTCGGGCATCTGATCGGCACGACGCAGATAAACGCCGCCGGACTTGTCCTGGAGGTGCTGCAAGCCGCTGGTGCGAACGATCGTCTCCAACTCCTGATGCAGCAGTTGCAGGTAATCGGTGGGCGTGTCGTTGAGGATGACGAGATCGATCGTCAGTCCTTTGTAGTGCAGATATTCATGCGCGCGCACCAGCTTCTTGACCGTGCGCATGTCGTCGGCCTTGCTGATGCGAACGACGACGAGGGGGAGGTCGCCGCTGATGCCGTAGGCCCAAAGGCTCGACTGCGATTTGGTATTCAATGCAAGGACGTGCGGACGCGGGCGCAGCGAGGGGTCCGAAAAGATGATGCGCGCCGCGAGACGTTGGAAGAGATGCGCCTCCTCGGAGTCGATGCCGAGATGCGTCATTTCGACTTGCGCCTTGGTCCAGGCCAGCCGCAGTTCGCGTTCAAAGATGTTCGGATCGTGATACTTGTCGGCGAGGGCAAGCGCCTCTTCTCGCGACCGCGCGACTGCCGTGCTGAACGAACAGCGCACGGTCTGATTGGCGGGAATCCTGACGCGGCGTCGCAAGCTGAACACCGGATCGAGCACGGCTCCAGTCGTGTTCGACAATGGTCGATCTTCCATAACGGCTATCGGATTACCGGCAGTGCGGCCACGTCCTAAGAATCTCCCGCGATCGGTTTCGTATTGGACCGCGCCAACGGTTTCGCCTTCGACAACCACGACGTGAATGCCCCAAATCGGGCGGTCTTCAGACGATCGCTGCCGGCGACGCGCGAGGATCGCGTTCTCACCGTGCACAAATTCCGTCTCGATGAAGAGATTGCTAAACGCCTGGTGCGCGTTATCGGCATTCGGACTCGCAAGTACGACCTCCGCATAGCTGGTGAGTTCGATCTCGCGTGTGCGCGATGAGTTATTCGTCAGGGAGATACGCCGCACTTCGGCGTTGTCTTCGGCGGAGACAACGATCTCCATGCGCGTGGAGATACCGGAATCGGTTCTTCGAAAGTCTGCTTTGTCTTCCGAGAAGGCGACGTGGTAAGCGTTTGGCTTGCTGCGCACCGGTTGATGACCGGCGGACCAAACAGCGCCGCTGCGTACGTCGCGCAGATAGATAAACGCGCCCCAGTTGTCGCGCGTGACATCTTCGCGCCAGCGCGTCACCGCGTCGCCTTCGCAGATGGAGTAACCGGAACCCGCGGTTGTCACCATCACGCTGTAAGCGCCGTTAGAAAGCAGTTGGGTGCGCGGCGTGTCGAGGTTGGCCGTTTCGTAGACTCGCGTGATCATTCCGGGCATCGTCTGGACCACGCGTCCAGTCAGCACTTCCTCGGCCCGTGGATGTGCGGCAGGCACACCCACCGGTATGCGTTCCTGTAACAACAATTCAGTCGCTTGCACCGACGGATCCGAGTGGAAACGTCTGACCATCCCGGTGTCGTCCAGCACGTTTGCCACCGCGACGAGACTCATCCCCTGGTGATGGGCCATGAAAGCACGGATCAAGACTGACTCCTGATCCTCCGGCAGTCGTTCAGCGGTGAAGTCGATCGACTCGTAGAAGCCGTACGGGCCAAGCGCGCCTTCATCTTGCAGCCGGCGCAGATTCTCCATCGCGGCGTTTGGCTCGATGAGTGCAGCGAGCAAGCTGGAGTATGGTGCAACGACAAGGTCCTGGATCAGGCCGCGCTTCAATCCGAGTCCGGGAACTCCGAACGGTCCATACTGATAATTCAGATGAAGATCGCGCACGTTGTAGGCAGCTTCCGAGATCCCCCACGGGACGCCCCGCTCCTCACCGTATTCAATCTGACGCTTCACGACCGTGCGGTATGTCTCGTCGAGCAGCGTGTTCGGATAGTTCCGCATCACCAGCAGCGGCATGAGGTACTCGAACATCGTTCCGGTCCACGAGATGAGCGCGCGTCCACCGTCGACCTTGGTCAGGGCACGGCCCATGCGGAACCAGTGTTGTTGCGGTACGTCACCTTTCGCGACGGCAACGAAGCTGGCGAGTCTGGCTTCGCTGGCGAGTAGATCATAGTAGGAGTCGTCCGCGCGGGATGCCGTGACGTTGTAACCAATCGTGAAAAGCTTTCGCTCGATATCGAACAGGATCGAGAAGTCCATCTCGTCCACTATCTGATCGCAACGACGCGCGAGCCGGCTGAGTCGTGAAAGCAAGTCGGTGGAAATGCCGGCCGATTGTTCGAGCGCTTTCGTTACGCGCGCCGCGCTGGCAGGTGCGGTTGGGCTTTCGAGTGCGGCGAGTTGGACCAGCATGCGATCGCATAGCTGCGGGACGTCCGTCAGAGTCGGCACGACCTCGAGTGCTTGAATCAGCATCTGCCAATCGTTGTTATTGGCTGAGACTTCCGCTCGTAGTGCGGGAAGGAGCCTGCCCCAGGCGGTGAGCTCGTCGGCATCGCGCCGGTGCGAGGCAGTCTGATGCTTCAGTGCGCCGACCCACCAACGCAACTCTTTGAAGCCAGTTTCGCCGTGCTCGTGGGCGAGTGCGTTGACGATGTCTTCGATTTCCGACGCGCGGCGGGTGAGGGAATCAAGCAACGCGAACCACGATTCGAGATCGTCGTAGCTCGTGACGTTGAGCAACTTGCGGCACGCAGCGATCTCGTCCTGTAGGTGCCGCACGGTCACCGCGTCAGTCCGTTGGCGGAAACTTCTGAGCGCCGACGTTTCAAGCGCGATCGCGTCGACGGTATCTGAAAGTCCGGCGATTACTCGCTGATGGAACAGTTTGGCGTCGGCAAACTCGATGCACGCTTGTTTGAGCGCGACCACGTGTCCGGCGAGGTTGCCGCTATCGACTGTCGAAATGTATTGCGGCATCAACGGCTCGCCGGTCTTCGTGTCGTACCAATTGAAGAAGTGACCGCTGAGACGTCCCAATCGGCCCATTGTTGCCAGCGTCAACTCTTCACGCTCGACGAACTCGAACGAACCGATGTAACCGAGATCGTGGGCCGACGACGTGGAGAGCAACAACAGGCCCATGTTCGTCGGCGAAGTGCGATGCGCAGTGACCGGCGTGGGATCTTCCTGATAGTTGTCAGGCGGTAACCAGTTGTCTTCGGCGCCCACAAACGTTTCAAAGAACCGCCACGTCCGACGCGCAATCAGCCGCGCGAACGCCGTGTTCTCTTCGTCCAGCACTTCGCGTTTGATCGCCCGCGGTTTGCTGACCCAGTACGCGATCAGTGGCGACAGTAGCCAGATCGCGGACGGTACGCTGATCTCCGGCAACGCGCCCGGTCGAAACGCGAGCGTAGAACCGACCGCCAGCAACGTCAGAATCTCGGCGGCCAGCATGAACGACAGGAACGATGCAAAGTCGCCGCGCGTTTGGCCTTCGGTCTCCGCGGCGGAAACCCATTCCAGCAAGCGCTTGCGTGAAAAAACGTTTCGATAGAGCGTGCGGACAATCGCGTCGCACATCAGAGCTGCCTGATGTGTCAGGAACACAATCGAGAGCGCAAGCTGCATTGTGTTCGTGCGGAAGTCGCCCCAAAGGCTCCAGAAGTGGCTGGTCCACGGAATGCCGCGCGGATGGATTAGCAGACCTGTCGCGACGTGCAAGTAGATAGGAAAAGCGATCGTCAGAAACGCGAAGAGGGTCCAAACGAGCGGCGACCCCGGAAAGATCGTGCACGAAGCAACCAGCCATAGAAACAACGCTGCCGCGACGAGACTACGCCGCAAATTGTCGAGAATCTTCCAACGCCCGATCAGCGGCAGCACGTTACGAACTTTGGCCCGATTGTCGTCCGGAACTTTCGGCAACACCCAACGCGCGATCTGCCAGTCGCCGCGCGTCCAACGATGCGCGCGTTTCGCGTAAGCGAGATACGACGCGGGATAGTCGTCGAGCAACTCGATGTCGGTCGCTAACGCACAACGGGCAAACAGACCTTCGAACAGATCGTGACTGAGGAGCGAGTTTTCGGGGACGCGATGTTCGAGCGTGCGTTGAAAGGCGTCGACGTCGTAGAGACCCTTGCCGGTGAAATTACCTTCGCCAAAAAAATCCTGGTAGACGTCGGAAACGGCAGTCGTGTAGGGATCGATGCCGGTGTAGCCCGAGAAAGTCTGAACAAACTTCGATCGCGACGCGCTCGACAGCGAGATGCTGACGCGCGGTTGCAGGATTCCGTAGCCACGAGTGACGCGATTCTCCGTTTCGTCGATGCGCGGTTTGTTGAGTGGATGAACGGCGGCGCCGACGAGTCTGCGCGCGACATCGCGCGGCAGTTGAGTATCGGAGTCGAGTGTGATGACGTAGCGGACCGAACTGAGTAGCGCATCGTCCGCGGTGCTAACGACGAAGCTGGTGTCGTTTGCACCGCGCAGTAGACGATTGAACTCCTCGAGTTTGCCTCGCTTGCGTTCCCACCCCATCCACTTGTCTTCGCCCGCGTTCCAGCGGCGCCCCCGGTGAAACAAGTGAAATCGCGCTTCGCCGTGTTCTCGATTCAACGCCTCGATTCCGCTTTGAGCAATCGCGAGGAGCGTGGCGTCGCTGGAAGTTTGTTCTGAGGTCGCGTCAGGGAAGTCGCCGAGGAGCCCGAAATAAATGTTTGGATCCTGATTGGCGAGGAAGTGCACCTCGAGTCGTTCCACGAGCTCGTGTACCTGCGCCTCGTTCATAAATATCGTTGGCACAACGACGAAAGTGCGCGCGTCTTCGGGAATGCCGGTGGCGGTGGCCATGCGCGGGAGGAGACGCGGTTGGAAGAAGTGCGTCAGGTCCCAGTTCAAAACTGTCAGTGCGAGATCGCTTGCCGGAATGAGTGCGAGGAACGCCGCGACGACGAGCATGGGCCAACCCGCGCCTTGCAGGCGCATCGTGATGAGGATCAGACTCAACACGAGTAGCGTCATGAACGTGAGGATGCCGAGATACGAGGCAGTCGCGTGTCGCAGCAGAAAACGTCGCAGACGTTCGATCGGTTTTGGTTGATAACGGAACTTCGTTTCGAGACCGGTCAACCCGGTATCGATGAGGTAGTAACCGACGTGTTTCTCCGCTTCGTCGTTAGCGGCCGCGGCGAGGTCGAGCGCGGCCTGCCCGACGTCGAGTTCGGGCGCGCGCGTACGCTTGCTTATCCGTTCGATCACGTGGCGGTAGCGGTCGCGCGAGGCAAACTCCATCTTTGCATAGACGCCCGCGGGATCTTTCGCCAGCAACGATTCGATCAAACTGACTTTCTCGAAAAAGTCATTCCAATCAAGCGTCGAGAGCAGACGCATGCTGGTGATAATGTTGCCGACTGTGACTTGTGCTGCTGCCTGACGCTGATGTTCCGAATGGATTAACTGTTCGATAGTCGAGCTCTTTTGTTCGAGACTCTTCTCGATCTGATCCATCACCGGCATCACGGCGGGATGTTG
>DATJKO010000568.1:0-1650 GCA_035491355.1 Pyrinomonadaceae bacterium | reverse complement strand
GCCGCTGGATGCATTTCGCGTCGAATGTTTGCGGCCCGTCGACAATCAATCCGGCACTCATTGGCCCATCGATCAGCCTCCCTTCTACGAGTTGTACGGCGAAAAGCTGGTGGCTGCCGGGCGCTACGAAAAGGTGATCCGTTACGGCGAGCACATGTTGCCTCTCGCGCAGGCGATTCGTGCGAAGGCGGAAAGACAAGAACGTTGCGTGGGCTCCGCATACTGATCACGAACCACTTCCTGCGCGGGCGTACCGGGTCGGAGCTTTACGTCTGCGAGCTGGCCACGAACCTGCTTCGTCGTGGCCACAACCCAATCGTTTACAGTCCGCAGCTCGGCTACACGGCGCGCGAACTACGCGACGCGACCGTGCCCGTCGTCGATAGTCTTGAGGCGATTTCAACTGCGCCGGATCTAATCCACGGGCAGCATCACGTGGAGACGATGTCGGCGCTACTTCGTTTCCCAAACACGCCCGCGGTCTTCTTTTGTCACGGCTGGTTGCCGTGGGAAGAGACGCCGCCGAAACATCCGCGCATCCTGCGCTACGTCGCTGTCGACGATACGTGTCTCGATCGACTCATCTCCGAAAGCGGCATCGCCGAAGAGCGCGTTTCGGTGATCTTGAACTCCGTCGATCTCGAACAGTTTGTTCCGCGCAGTCCTTTGCCGTTACAACCGTCGCGGGCGTTGGTGTTCAGTAACGGTGCAAAAGAAACGACGCACCTGGGCGCGGTGCGCGAGGCATGCCGGCGAACCGGGCTGACGCTCGACGTTATTGGTGCGGATGCCGGCAACGTCGCGTCGCGTCCGCAGGACGTGTTGGGCCACTACGACATCGTGTTCGCGAAGGCGCGCTGTGCGCTAGAAGCGATGGCTGTCGGATCGGCAGTCGTGCTTTGCGACGTCAAAGGTGCTGGCCCAATGGTTACAGCCGGTGAGTTGGATCGGCTGCGCCGTTTGAACTTTGGCATTCGGACGCTGCGCGAAAACATCGACGCCGATGTGCTGGAGAAAGAGATTGCGCGCTACGATGCCGCGGATGCTTCTACGGTTTCGGCGCGTATTCGCGAAACCGCCGGACGCGGTGCAGCGATCGATCAGATCGTCACTCTGTACGAGCAGGTGATCGATGAATTTGACGCGAACGGCGCGCGTGATCTCGACGCCGAAGCACGTGCGGAGGCTGCTTACTTACGCGACCTCACCAGCTATTTCGAGGCCGAGCAGAATTCGATCCTGGGCTCGCGCACATTTGTATGGCGCCAGCGAATGCTCAACTTGCCGGTCGCCGGTCCCGTGTTGCGTTCGATCGCACGCAAGTTTTGGAAATAGTTGGCGTTAAAAGTCTGTTTCAACGCAGAGACGCCGAGGATCCGCAAAGGTCGCAGGGGAACTCGCGCTTTTAAGGCACCATCAAATTCTACAGATCCGATAATTTCCAAAGTCCGAGTATCTTGCCGAAAAACCGGGCGTCTTCCTCAGGATGTTTCTCGCTTATTTGTCTGAGTGGTGATGGAAAGTCGAAGGGCGGGAGTGTGAGATTCAGCGGGCGGAAGTCTCCCGTGCGAATGTTCTTGTTCTCGCGCCACGCGGGGTAACTGTTCGTAAGCAGGAACGTCGATCCGCTGCGTTTGAAATTCCTGATCG
>DATJKO010000567.1:0-5541 GCA_035491355.1 Pyrinomonadaceae bacterium | reverse complement strand
AAACAAGCGCAGCAGAAGTATTGGGAAAGCATGCATTCATAAGCTGAGAGATAAGGGGGCAATTATCATGAACAACAATCGCACAATTCACCTCGCTAACGTTCCGATCGGCGGGGAAGCCGGATTTATCTGGAACCGTTTGCACGCCGAGCGCGAAGATATCTGCGAAACGCTGCTTACATCCGATCCGCTCGCCACTGACGAGCGCCGCGCATCGCTGCAGTCGCGCCTGCGAAGAATCGACGACGTACTCGATCGGTTGATGTGTAAGCCGTCTGGCGACAGGTCAGGATCCGCTTCTACATCGTCGCATTGAGCTTGGTCCAGACGGAGACGAGGGGTGTTCACAATGAAAGCAAATGTATTTCACGGCAAGAACAAGATTCGAGTTGAAGAGGTAGAGAAACCACGCGCCGGCTTTGGCGAGGCGGTAATTCGCGTAACGCTAACCACCATCTGCGGCACCGACCTGCACATCGTGAGAGGTGAGTACCCGGTTGCGGAAGGTCTGGTAATCGGCCACGAGCCGGTCGGTGTAATTGCAGAGCTTGGCGAAGGAGTTACCGGATACAACGTCGGCGACCGCGTGCTGGTCGGAGCGATCACTCCATGCGGCCAATGTCGCGGCTGTTTGTCGGGGCACGCGGCGCAATGTGGTCACGGCGAAGGGTTCGAAGCACTCGGCGGCTGGAGATTCGGAAACACGATCAACGGCGCGCAGGCTGAGTATCTGAAAGTGCCGTATGCGCAAGCGAACCTGGCGAAGATTCCGGATGAACTGCGCGACGAACAAGTGGTCCTGTTAGCCGACATCGCGTCCACCGGTTTCGGTGGCGCTGAGTCTGCAGGAATAAAAATTGGCGACTCGGTTGTCGTGTTTGCACAGGGTCCGATTGGTTTGTGCGCAACCGCCGGCGCGAGGCTAATGGGCGCATCACTGATCATCGGCATCGACGGTGACGAACATCGACTTGCCATGTCGAAGCGTATGGGCGCCGACATCACGCTCGACTATCGCGATGTCGACGTCGTCGCTGAAGTGAAGCGTCTTACGGGTGGCGGCGCCGATGTCGCGATCGAAGCACTCGGCACACAACAGACGTTCGAAAGCGCGTTGCGAAGTTTGCGACCGGCGGGAACGTTGTCGAGCCTCGGCGTCTATTCCGGCAAGCTCGAGATTCCTTATACCGCGTTTGTAGCCGGCATTGGCGATCTCCGCATCGTGACCACGCTTTGCCCCGGCGGTAAGGAACGCATGCGCCGGTTGATGGAAGTTGTTCGTAGTGGCCGCGTCGATCTTACCCCGCTACTCACGCACACATTCGCGCTCGACGATATCGCAGCAGCTTACGACCTGTTTGGCGAACGACTGGATGGCGTGATGAAGGTGGCGATTAGGCCGTAAATGTCGAGGAGGGTGAAATTTTAAGATCATGATCAACATACGACGCATTCTTTGCCCGACTGACTTGTCGCCCTACTCCGGAAACGCGGTTCGCTATGCGCTCGCTCTGGCACGTGCGCATGAAGCTGAACTGATCCTGCTGCACTGCACTCACGGCACCGACGCCGAAGAGGAACTGGGGCTGCTCGAAACATCGCTCATGCAACACGTGAGTCCGGCTGATTTCAAAGGCGCACGTTGGCGCATCGTCGTGGCCCCGGCGGATGAGATCGATCAGGAGATCATGGACCGCGCCCAGTTGGAACGAGCGGACCTGATCGTGATGCGATCGAGGCGTCGTCCACATCGTGCAGCGCTGCTCGGTTCAACGGCGGAGTCAGTTTGTCGAAGTGCTCCGTGCCCGGTGCTGGTCATGCACAACGACGAGCGGGAGTTCATTAGCGAGCAACTCAAAGTGGACCTCAAACGTGTGCTTGTCGCGTACGACTTCTCTGACTACTCGGAGCTCGCGCTCAGGTACGGCCTGTCGATCGCGCAGGAGCACCAGGCAGAACTGCATCTGTTGCACGTGTTGCCACCGCGTTCGGTCAATGAGCCGGAAATCGCGTGGTATCCGGTGAAAGGCGAATCCGCCTACCACACCGCCGCTCATCGTTTGCACCGAGTGATACCCGGTGACGTCCACCTCTGGTGTTCGGTGACGACGGCGGTGAGCGAAGGAAATCCATATCGCGAAATTTTGAACTACGCCGAGAAGAACGAGATCGATCTGATCAGCGTGGGCGCGCACGGGGCCGGCTTCGGCATGCGAGCGTTGTTCGGATCGAACGTCGATCGCGTTCTGCGGCAGGCGTCGTGCCCCGTACTCGTCGCGCGTCCGTTGAAGCCGACGGTGCGTCTGAGTCAAGTCGAGGCGAGCCAGCCGGCATGGAGCGAGACAATGGTCGCGAAATAGAGGTTTGAAACAGGTGTGAAATGGGCGAACACGACGTCGTACAACAGGTCGACGAGAAGAAGTCGCAGGCTTTCATGAAGGCGCTGCTGGAGGATCTCCGCGCGCTCGCGTTCATGCTTGAAGACGGGCGCGTGGAGAGCGGCGTCACGCGCATCGGCGCCGAGCAGGAGATGTTCCTGATCGATCGCCACTTGCGACCGGCTCCGGTTTCTCTCGAAGTACTAAAGCAGGCCGGCGACGCGCGCCTCACAACGGAGATCGCCAGATTCAATCTCGAAGCCAACCTCACGCCACTCGAGCTTACCGGTGATTGCTTCAGCCGCATGCAACAGGAACTCAGCGAGTTGATCGACGTAGCACGCGATGCAGCCGCCACTCAAAATGCCGACATCCTTCTCTCGGGCATTCTGCCGACACTACAAAAGTCAGATTTGTCACTCGACAATCTCACACCGGCGCCGCGCTATTTCGAGTTGGCTCGCGGAGTGATTCGACTGCGCGGCGGTCCACTGTCGATTCATATCAAAGGTCTCGACGAGCTTCACCTCACGCACGACAACATCATGATGGAATCGTGCAACACCAGTTTCCAGGTCCACTTTCAAAGTAACGCGAAAGAGTTTGCCAACCATTACAACATCGCCCAGGCGATCACAGCGCCGGTGCTGGCGTGCGCCGTAAATTCGCCACTGTTATTTGGCCAGCGTTTGTGGCAGGAGACGCGAGTCGCATTGTTCCAGCATTCCACTGACGAACGATCGCGTCCACAACTCGCGCGCAACCAACCTACTCGCGTCAGCTTCGGCGACCGCTGGTTGCAAGACTCAGTCATCGAACTCTTCCACGATCAGATCACTCGCTTTCGTCCGATCATGATCACGGAAACGAACGAGAATCCGTTCGCGGTTCTGGCGCGCGGTGAAACTCCTTCCCTCTCAGCCCTGCGGCTGCACAACGGCACTGTGTGGCGTTGGAACCGGGCGTGCTACGGAGTAACTGATGGCGTCGCACACTTGCGAATCGAGAATCGCGCCCTGCCCTCTGGTCCAACCATGGTCGATGAGATTGCGAACGCCGCGTTCTTCACCGGGTTGATGGCCGCGCTGCCGCAGACGTACGGCGACATCGCGAAACGAATGACGTTTGACGACGCGAAGATGAACTTCTTCAGGGCGGCCCGGCACGGCCTCGACGCACAGTTTCAGTGGCTCGACGGCGAAAGTCATAGCGCCCCCACGCTGATTCTCAACCATCTGCTGCCACTCGCTCGCCAGGGACTGATGAACTCAGGCGTCGCGACGTCTGACGTCGATAAGTATCTCGACATCATCAAGGCGCGCTCGGAGAGCCGCCAAACTGGCGCGATGTGGATCATGAAGTCACTATCGGCAATGGACGACTCAATCTCGAAAGATACGCGCCAGCGAAAACTTGTGGCGGCGATGCTGGCAAATCAGAAACAGTCGCAACCAATCCATCGCTGGCCCATCATCGAGGAGTCAGATTCCGACGAATGGGAAAACGGTTACCGAATGGTCGGCCAGTTCATGTCGACAGATCTCTTCACCGTCAAACCTGACGACCTGATCGATCTCGCTGCAAGTGTGATGGACTGGCGACACATCCGGCACGTTCCGGTTGAAGATGAAGACGGCCGTGTGGTTGGATTGGTAACTCATCGCGGCCTACTGCGAATTCTTAACACCAGCAGTCGCGACAACGCCGACGACAGTCCCACAACGGTGCGCGAAGTGATGGTCGAGAACCCGGTTACCGTCGCTCCGTCAACTTCATCGCTGGAAGCAATTCAGATAATGCGAAGCAACCGCGTTGGTTGTCTTCCGGTCGTCGAAAACAATCAGTTGGTAGGTATTGTTACTTCATACGATTTCCTCGAAGCCTCTGCCCGGCTGTTTCAGCAGCATCTTGCTCCGAATTACCAACCAAAGAGCCGAGGCGCGGCACAGGGAGGGTGATCATGCCAAGCGCACAACATGTTGAGTTAGATGCCTTATCGAACAGGCCTGCTGGTTCTGAGCGGCATTCGCTCTTCCGCGACCTCCACGCCTTGAATATCCGCACTTTGAGCTCCCTTCACGGCCGCGGCAGCGTGGTGTTTGCCGAAGGTGAGCCGGCCAGAGGCGTCTACATACTCCGCTCGGGTCGGGCCACGGTTTCGATCTCGTCGAGAGAGGGCCGGATCGTGATCCTGCGCATGGTCCAGGCGGGCGATGTGTTGGGTCTGAATGCAGTGCTGAGCAGTGCGAGTTACGACGCGACCGTTAAAGCGCTTGAATCGTGTCGTGTCGATTTCGTTTCACGAACTGAACTGTTCCAACTCGTGCGAGAGAGCGACGCTGGAGCCGTAACCCTCATTAAACTGCTGAGTCGTGAACTCGCCGAACTCACAGAGCGCGCCAGATCGCTGTTGCTGCCGCAAACGGCGCGCCCAAGGTTGGCCCAACTGCTGCTTCATTTGAGTAAGGAACCGAACGGACTTGCACCTCGATCAAGGGTAATCGACAAGATTTTCACTCATGAAGAGATCGCGCAAATGATCGGTTCGTCGCGCGAGACCGTTACCCGTTTGCTAACGAGTCTCAGCCGGCAACAGATCATTCGTGTCAATTCGGAAAGTATCGTAATCAGCGATCGTGCGGCCCTGGAAGACGTGGCGCACGAGTAAGTGACAATCGTCACAGCGAATCGCCAGAGTAGAACTTAAGATACTTCGGCATTCTCGCCAAAGCTCAGTCTAATCGCGAATTTCAGCGAGGGCATCAGTGATGAACAGACTCGTCAAAGCACTCGTGATCTGTGGGTTGGCCGTCTTGGCCGTCGGCTGGCTAACTAACAACAAGGCTTCCAAGTCCGCGGAATTCAGCGCCGCCGAACTCGCGATGCTCGCGTCAGACGATTACGTCGGCAGTGACGCGTGCAAAGACTGTCACGAAGACCAGTTCAAAGCCTTCTCGCACACTTCCCATGCGCAGTTAGCGAAGATTAGCAGTTGGAAAGGAAAGGTTACGGGCTGCGAGGCTTGTCATGGACCAGGAAAAGCGCATGTAGAGGAGGGTGATCCCACAAAGATTATCTCGTTCAAAAACAAACCCTCAAAAGAAATCTCAGAGACGTGCCTGACTTGTCATGCGGGAAAAGAAGAACGAAATAACTTCCGCCG
>DATJKO010000566.1:0-7342 GCA_035491355.1 Pyrinomonadaceae bacterium | reverse complement strand
GAATCCATGTCTGGTCTGACTCTCTTCACAGCGTTAACGCGCGCAATTGCCTGTTGAACCCGTCGCTCGAATGGGCGCGACTTATTAAAGTTGTACTCAACTACGAGCTGCCGCAGGGACGAAATCACCAATGTCTTCGCAATCGGCAACAGCTTCTGCGCACGTTGCGCGCCGGCCTGAGCGTCAGGGTGCTGGATCGGCAACGACGGGCGCGCCTGCATGACGTCGATCGCAATGCTGCTCTTCGGATCCAGTTTTGCCTGGTTGCATACGACGGTAGTCGCTTCTTCGACCAGTGCGCGCGTCTCGGCCGACATAGTGGCCCGCGGCCGGCTCGAGTGTGATTCCGGTTTGTGTTGAGCGAGCGAGCCGCTCAACAGCACACAAACCAGAACCAGGCAACCGATCAATTTGTTGGTTGAATAACGCATGTTCTAGCGGTGCCGCCAAACAGGTTTACGTTTTTCCATGAACGCTTTCACGCCTTCGTTCGCGTCCGCGGTCTTCATCAACTCGTGCAGGTAGATGTTCTCCTGCTCGGTCAATGCTTCGTCGAGCGTGCGGCCGCGACCGAGATCGATTGCGCGTCGCGCATACTCGAGCGACGTACCCGAGAGTTCCCTCAGTTTCGCGATCACTTCAAGTAGCTTTGGTTCGAGATGAGCGCCGGGAACCACATGGTTGCACAGTCCCAGCCGCCCGGCCTCGACTGCGTCGATTATCTCTCCTGTCAGTATCAGTTCACGTGCTCTTTTTTCACCGATAACTCGCGGTAACAGAACCGTCGCCACCGGCGGAAAGACGCCGAGTTTGACCTCCGGTACACCGAAACGCGATCGATCCGAAGCGATCACGATGTCACAAGCCGCTACCACTTCGCAGCCGCCGCCGAGCGCCGCACCATCAACCACCGCGATCACTGGCTTCGCGATCTGCTCGAGCTGCCGAAAGATCGCGTGAAACGAGTCGAGCATCTGAAAAATTGTTTCCTGAACATGTTCCTCGATCGCAACGCCCGCGCTAAAGGCGCGACAGTCTTTATCGGCCGCCAACACGATCGCCACAATTTCACGTCGCGTACACGCGCTGAGCGCCGCCGAAATCTCGCGCATCATCTCGATGTTGAAAATATTCAGCGGCGGCCGCGCAAACGTGATGCGCGCCACACGATCGTCAATCTGAAATTGGATGTTTTGATATTCGGATGACACGTTAGTTTTTGTGCTTTGTGCTTTGTGCTTTGTACTTTGTACTTTGTACTTTGTGCTTTGAGCTTTGAGCTTTGAGCTTTGTACTTAGTGCTTCGTGAACTAGTGTATCGTTCGTTTCAGTACGAATCCCCGACCAAGCAATCTAAGTACAAAGTACAAAGTACAAAGCTCAAAGTACAAAGTACAAAGTTCAAAGTACTAAGTCCAAAGTTCTAAGTTCCTAACCAACTACGAAACACTTGCTTCTGCGCCTCCGACTGCGCCGGCAGCGGGACGATGCGATACGTGCCGTCGCGCCGCCCACCCAGTTTAATCAATAACGTACTCAATTGGTCGAACCGAAAGATGGTCAGGTTGATCAGGTCGCCTGGTTTCTTCTCCGCGAGACGAGCATTGAAGAAGTCGCGCGTCACCCGGGCGTTGTCGAGCGCGACGATTTGATCGCCCGTGTTCAGTCCCTGATCGTATGCGGGGGAACCAGCCGAAACACGAGTCACCATCAAACGATCGTCTTGCTCTCTCACGTCGGCGCCTAAATAGACGCGCTCAACCGGCTGACCGACGGCATTTAGTGCCGCCGTCTCCAGGTGGAAGCCAACAGCTTCGAGCGCCGCGTTGTAGTTGAGCTCTTCCTTGCCACGCACGTACTTCGCGAAAAATTCTTCCAGACTCGCGCCCGCCGCGGATTCACATAGCTTTTGAAAATCTTCCGGTGTGTAGTTGCGGTTCTTCTTGAAAAAGTCGTTGTAAAGAGCACGCATCACGTCATCGAGCGACTTCGCATTGTTGCTTCGTTTGCGAATCTCGAGGTCGAGCACGAGACCGAGAATCGCGCCCTTGTCGTAGTAAGAGACCTGCGAATTGATCGTGTTTTCGTCGGGGCGGTAAAACTTGACCCAACTATCGAAGCTCGACTCTTCGACACTCTGGACGAGCCGTCCGGGCGTGTTCTGCAACTGTTGAAACGCGCGGGCAGTGGCGATCAGGAATTCACCCTGCGTGATCAAGCCGGCACGTCGCAACGTGAGATCGGCATAGTAGTCAGTGATGCCCTCCGCCACCCACAACAGCTTTGTGTAGTTCTCCTTCGTGTAATCAAATGGACCAAGCGCGTCGGGACGAATTCGTTTCACGTTCCAGAGGTGGAAGAACTCGTGCGAGACGAGCGAAAGAAAACTACGATAGTCGCGCTGTGACTCACCCGCGTTCGGCGACGCAGAGGTGGCGCGGTCGCCGCTGCGAATCGTAAAACCGAAACTCGGGTAGCCAAGCGAAGTCGAGTTGAGGTGTTCGAGTCCGCCTCCGGCGTCGGAGCGCAGGTGGAGGATGAACGTGTAATCGCGATACGGAATCTCACCCATCAACTCCGCCTGCGTCTCGACGATCTTCTGCACGTCGCGACGCATGCGTTCCGGGTCGTAGTTCCCTTCGCCGTCGATCACGATGCGATGCGCGACTCCCTTTACGTTGAATATCAGACTTTTGAAGTTACTGACTTCAAAAGGCGAGTCGTAAAGCACGTCGAAGTTTTCCGCGCGGAACGTGTTTCGCTGACCGGGAACACCGGGAAGTCCGGTCGCGACTTTCCAGACGTCAGGGGCAACGACGCGCACTGTCGCAGCACTCGTCAAGAATCCTTCGACATACATCAGCAGGTTCGCGTTGTTCCAATAGGCGTGACCGGAATTCAGCTCGCTGGTCCGGACCGACAATTCGTTGGCGTAAACTTTGTACGTCGCATGCCAATCGCGCGAGCCGTTGGTCGCTATGCGCCACGTGTTCTTGTTGATCTTCTCCCACTTGAGTGGTTGGCCCGCTGCGTCGGCGGCGGCAAAGTCCTGCACGTGCCGTTCAAACTCACGGACCAGGTAAGAACCGGGCGTCCAGACCGGCATCACCAACAGTTCTTCACCCGGCGCGGTAGCGGCTGGTCCACGTTTGACGGAAACATCAATCTCAAACAGATGCGTGTGCGGGCGGCTCATCGATACGGTGTACGCGATGTCCGGTACGGGAGCTTGTCCCAATGCCTGAATGCCAAAAATTAGAATTGTGAACAGTATCGAGGCGGTCAGTACGCGGCTTTTGGGCATGGGCGAAAGTGTTCTCTCGGTTGCTGGTCGATGAACGAAATGCAACGGGAATGTTACTACGAATGTGACCATGGATTGAAGAGAATGAGTTACTATCTCATCGCTCTACCTGAGACCTTGCGGGGTTTCTTAACCACAAAGACACAAAGTCACAAGTCAGGTTTACCTTTTTGTGTCTTAGTGCCTTGGTGGCTGTGGTTTAGTCTTTGGTGGTTGCGGTTACAAACCAGAAGCGGAGAATCACATGTTTCGTAGACTGATCGCCACGTCCTCGACATGGTTCACACTGCCTGTTCGTCTCGGATTGGGGGCCGTGATGATTGGCCACGGCGCACAGAAAGTGCTCGGCAGTTTCAGCGGACCGGGTTTCAATACTTTCATCTCCGGCACCACGCCGTTCAGTTTCATGCGGCCGACGTGGTTCTGGCTGGGCGCCGCGGCGGTGTCGGAACTGGTGGGCGGGATCCTCGTTGCACTCGGATTTCTAACGCGAATCGGTGCGTTCTTCATCGCCTGCACGATGCTGACAGCGATCATCGGTGTGCACTGGCCCGGGGGGTTCTTCGCAGCCAATCGTGGTTACGAATATCCGTTGTCGTTGCTGGCGATGGCGGTCGCGCTGCTCATCGCGGGTGGTGGTCAAGCGTCCGTTGATAAAGCTTTGAGCCGAGACACAGGTAGAGGTCGAAGAAGATGACTTTTGTGCTTTGTTCTTGGTGCTTTGTACTTTGCAAACGGCACCAACACAGGCCCCCGATCATAAACAAAGAACAAAGACCTAAGAACTAAGTTCAAAGCTCCAGGCACAATGAATCGCTCGCCTCTCGTCGTCATTCTTACCACTGTATTCATCGATCTCGTGGGTTTCGGGATCGTCATGCCCGTGTTGCCGTTCTACGCCGAAGGGACCAAGTTCAACGCGACGCCTCGCACAGTCGGACTCCTCTTCGCTTCGTATTCGATTATGCAGTTGATCTTCGCGCCGATACTCGGGAGCTTATCGGACAAGTACGGGCGCCGGCCAGTGTTACTCATTTCGATCATCGGTACGGGCATCGGGTTTCTCTTACTCGGATTCGCGACCACTCTCGCGATGCTTTTCGCCGGAAGAATTCTCGACGGTATCACCGGCGGCAACATCGCGACGGCACAGGCGTACATCGCCGACGTCACCGCAAAAGAAGATCGGGCGAGCGCGATGGGATTGATCGGCGCGGCATTCGGTGTCGGCTTCGTTTTTGGACCAGTCATCGGCGGCGTGTTGAGTCGCTGGGGAATCCACGTGCCGTTTCTCTTCGCCGCATGTTTGTGCTTCGTAAATGCGATCCTGCTTTACTTCAGACTGCCGGAGACAGTCACGTCACGACGTCCGCCGGAAACGAGCGCCGCCCAGGGACGCGGATTCAGTCAGCTCATCAACGCGTTCAAACAACCGCGACTGCCATTCGTGTTGACGATCTACTTCCTCTCGATTGTCGCCTTCTCGATCATGGTGACTGGCTTCTCGCTGTACACGATGTTCCGCTTCGGTTACGACGCGCAGCACACCGGCTACCTGTTCGCGTACGTCGGCGTCATCGCAATCATCATTCAGGGCGGACTGATTGGACGTTTGGTGAAGCGATTCGGCGAGATACCGCTGATCGTCGCCGGTTGTCTCTGCATGGCTGTCAGTTTGTTTGCCGTACCGTTCGTGTCGCCGGCCGCAGGTGGGTTGGCGGGGTTACTGATTGGAGGCGGGGTTCTGTCGATCGGCAATTCATTGGCCACGCCAGTGCTTACGAGTGTCGCTTCGAAGACTGCGGGTGCGGATCAACTCGGAACGATCATGGGCGTCACGCAATCAACCGCGAGTCTGGCGCGTGCTGTCGGACCATCCCTTACGGCGTTGCTAATCGCGAGCCCAATAGCCCATACCGGCGCCGACGGTCAGCCGCACTACATGAGCGACTATTCGCTGTACGTCACTTTCTGGACCGGCGCCGCGATCATGATGGTCGCGTTCTTTCTCGCGTTCTACTTTTCGCGGATTAGGCCGCCCCAAACTGCGCAATAGCGGCAATTGGCCCGTCAGGTTTGATCAAATCCTTAAGCGTCGAGTAAGGCACCATCACGAATTGCGGGCCCGCCGCATAAGGTGCAACCTGATACGAGTCGAAGTTGATTCCCAGACCGCGCGGCGTGATCGTCCAGCTCTCGTAGTTCTTCGCCGTCGGTCCCGCACCTTCTTTGATCTGATCCTCGAGTAACTCTTTTTCCTTCGACTGCTTCTTCAAGTCCGCGATGCAATACGCCGAAAGCGCTTGCAGGTACTTCGCGCCCGGATTGAACAGGTCTGCCAACTTCAACTGCTTCCCGTTCTTCAAATCGTAGTTGAACGTTTCGGTGTGGGAGTTCGGATGAGCAGCGCCCTGGTAATAACTGCCGATGTCGAACTGCACACTGATCAGGTTGTCGCTCGCGAGAGCGATGGTGTAGCCGATGCCGAGATCGCTGCCCATCGATCCCTCGGGCCGTGGTTCTTCACCTTCCTGGGGCGCCATGTCTTTCTTGAATTGGGCCACACTCTTCACCACAAACACCCGCGCCAACTGATTGAACTTCTCGAAGTTTGGATTGTTCCCGCCGGTAAGTTGCGGATACTGCGCGTCGATCTCGTACATCAACGTCTTATTGTTTTCCTTGAGCGACTTCGCCACGACGTCAACGTCGCCCGTGAAACTGATCGGTTCTTCGTGAACTGAAAACGCGGTCTTCTTGTCGCCGCCCTTTTCGCCCGCAGGCTTGGACCAGTTTCCGGCAAGCGTAATCAACCCGTCCTCGGCGCCGGTCTTCCAGATGCCCTGGAAAACTCCCGTCTGCTTGCCACTCGGGTCGAATTCGTCGAGCGTGAGGTTGCCGTCTTTGTCGACTGTGCCGCGCAGAGTAATGCGCGTGCCGACCTTCTGATAGAAGTAACTGCCGCTGAGTTGATTGCCGTTGCGGACGAGTTTCATCTGCAAATCGAGGGTCGAACCAATGGAGCCTTTGAAGTGTTTCGTTAGCGGCGGTGGCGTGTTGCCGCCCACTGGCTGATTCACTGTCAAATCGGCGGATGCCGGTGGCCCCGGGGCTGGTGGCGGTGGGGACGCAGCCTTTCGGCAGCCTGCGACGATGACCGCGAATAGTAAAAGAAGGACGATTGAGCGTGAGCGCATATGTTGTTTTATGAAGGGGTAATCAAGCCCGATTTCAGAATTGCCTCGCGCACTTCTGAAAACGTAAGTTCTGATAGCTGGCCGCCGCTGAACATCGGGTCGTTTGTGACTTCGGCAACCGCGAACGGCGGTTTGGCGAAGCTGTCGAGTTCTTCGTCGGTCTCGAAACCGACTTCCGCGAGGACGAGACCAAACAAATCACCGAGGAACATATCGATTGAAAACCGGCGTCCCTCGAAATCGAAGTAGTAACGATTCTTTCTGATCTCGTTCGTGTTGAAGAGCGAAAGCGTGTCAGCTTCGAGCGGGTTGAGATACGTGTTTGTGATGATCGTGCGCGCGAGATCGTCAGGGTTCGGAGCGAACTTCTGGGTAAACTTGACGACCCACTTGTTCGTCCGCGGGTCACGCACTTTGCGCAGCCGCAGGCGCGTGCCGGTGATGTAGTTGTCGGTGATTTGCAGATGTGGATCCGCGCGCGTGAGTCCTTCCGGGAGATCTCTTAGGAGAAACCTGCGTTCACGCTCGACGCGCGCGTACTTGCTGTCAGGAACAACCGTATTCTCTTCCGTTAACTTCGCTACACCCATAGTCACGAAAAGGCACAAAAGGCACCAGAAGATAAAGAGACAAGTGGCACTCCCACTGATTATTCCTTTTTGTGCCTCTTGTGCCTTTTGTGCCTCTTTGTGGTTAGATCTTCCCGGCCTTCATGTCGGCGACGCGCTTTTCGAAATTTGTGATGACAGTCGCGTCCACTTTATCGGCCTTGCCTCGTTGAATCGCCTGGTCTGCCAACGCGAAAGCCTCTTCCTTCTTGCCGGCCTTGTACAAGGCATTC
>DATJKO010000565.1:0-5319 GCA_035491355.1 Pyrinomonadaceae bacterium | reverse complement strand
TACCGCCGTCGATCTCACCGATGGCTTCGCGAGTCGCAGTGCCGGTGTACCGGGAAGGAATTCAGGTCGGCAAAGCGACGACGAGCACGTGGTCACCCACGTTGAAAAAGATGATCGCGCTCGCGACAATCAATCGCGGGCATACGCGGCCGGGAACGAAACTGCAATTCGAGATCACAGTCGAAGCAGTCAGACACAACGTGCGGGCAACGGTCGTGAAGACTCCGTTTTTCAATCCCAAGCGAAAGACTGTTACGCCGGTTGTGTAAATGAATCTGCAGGACATCATTGGCAGCTATGATCCGCAGCTCTCGCTCGATCGTGCGTCAACGATTCCCTCCTCGTGGTACACGGATAAAGATCTCTACGATCTCGAACTCAAATCCGTGTTTTCCAATAGCTGGCAACTCGCGGCACGCCTCGATCAATTAACGCAGCCGGGGCAATACGTCACGACCGATGTAGCGGGCGAGCCCGTTGTCGTCGTGCGTGGGAATGACGGCGTTCTACGCGGGTTCTTCAATGTGTGCCGGCACCACGCGGCGGCCGTCATGACTGAGCCGCACGGGCAGGCCGCGCACCTTCGCTGTCCGTATCACGGTTGGACTTACTCACTCGAAGGTGAATTGAAAGGCACACCGGATTTTTCGGGCGTCTGCGATTTCGATCGTTCGGTGAATGGGCTGGCAACGGCCGAACTCCTGGAGTGGGAGAACTGGGTTTTCGTTAAGCTCAATCGCAATCCGTTTTCGTTTACCGCGGATCTCGTTAATCAAATTAGTGATTTGAAACTCAACGATCTACATTGGTTCGAGCGCCGCTATTACCAATTCGACTGCAACTGGAAGGTCTTCGTCGATAACTATCTCGACGGGGGTTATCACGTTCCCTACCTGCACAAGGGCCTCGACAGCGTACTCGATTACAGTAGCTACATGATTGAAAACGGCGAGCGGCATTGTTTGCAATGGAGCCCGATGGTCAGCGAGGGTGCTGAAGCGCAGACGGGCGCCGTGCGAAAAGGCGACCGCGCGCTTTATTACTGGATCTATCCCAACTTCATGATCAACTGGTACGACGGCGTGATGGATACAAACTTCGTCGTGCCACGCGGGGTGGATCAGACGGAAGTTGTCTTCGACTTCTACTTTCCGGACGTAGTCAGTGAGGAAGGGCGCGCGCGCAATCTCGCGAGTGTCGAAGTGGGGCAACGCATTCAGGACGAAGACGTCGCCATTTGCAAATCAGTTCAGCGCGGCCTGAACTCTCGCGCCTACAATGCCGGGCGTCTGTCGGTAAGACGCGAAGCCGGGGAGCATCTGTTTCACCGACTGCTGCATGCGGATCTGAGCCACAAAGAGGCACAAGAATCACAAATAGGAACTCAGTCAAAATAGGTAGATCGCTCCCAGTGTGATTTGAGTCATGATCGTTAAATCACTCCTAATGCTTTTTTGTGCCTTTTGTGCGGCTTGTGCCTTTTCGTGATAACTGCCTTGCAAACCACCACCACCGATTCCTCTTCGTCAGGCAGACAACGCGGTCAGTTATGGCGTGTGCTGGGTGTGGGATTTGGTCTCGCCGTAATCATCGGCAACACGATCGGCGCGGGCATCTTTCGCGCTCCAGGAACGATCGCCGCGCAGTTGCCGAATGCATGGATCTTCCTCGGCGTGTGGGTGATGGGCGGGATCTACGCGTTTCTCGGCGCGATCTCACTTGCAGAACTTGGGACCATGATCCCGCGTTCCGGCGGACAGTACGTCTACTCGCGTTACGCGCTCGGCGAGTATGCGGGGTTCATCGTCGGCTGGAGCGACTGGATCTCTTCGTGCGGTTCGACTGCGACCGTCTCGCTGCTGATCGGCGAGTTTTCCGGCGCGCTTGTTCCCGCGTTTGCAGGAAGAGGTCCGGTGGTCGCTGCTGCTGTGGCAATCATTTTTGCGGCATTGCAATGGCGCGGGATTGTTTGGGGCAGCAACATTCAGAACCTGACCAGTCTCCTGAAAGCACTGGCGTTTTTTGCGCTGATCGCAGCCGGTTTTATGCTCGGCAGTGGCAGCGGATTCAGCAAATCAGAAAACTACTCGCCACCCGGCGGTCTCCTCTTGATTCTTGTGCCGCTCGTCATTTCACTGCGAGAAGTGATCTACACATACGACGGCTGGAGCGGAGTGATCTACTTTTCCGAAGAGGTGAAAAACCCGGCGCGGGACATTCCTCGATCGCTCTTCGGCGGCGTACTCACAATCACCGCGATCTATCTGCTTGTGAATGTCGCGCTGCTTTACGTTCTGCCGGTCTCAGCGATCGCGGGCAAGGAGTTTGCGGCTGGTGAAGCAGCAAATGTGATCTTCGGCGGCCGCGGCGATGCGATCTTTCGCGTGCTCACGATCGTGTCAATGTTGAGCGGGATTAACGCGCTGCATCTGATGGCGACGCGCGTGATTTTTGGCATGAGTCGCGACGGGTTGTTTACGACGAAAGTGGCGAAGGTCAACGACGGCGGTACGCCGAGCGTGTCGCTGTGGTTAAGCGCGGTGGTGGCGTTGCTGTTCATCATCTTCGCGGGCACAGCCGGGAAGGTCATTACGATCGTTTCGTTTTTCTTCGTGGCGAACTACGTGCTGTCGTTCATTTCACTCTTCGTGTTGCGCCGGCGCGAACCAGAGAAGCCGCGGCCGTATCGGGCGTGGGGCTATCCATGGACCACTGGCCTCGCGCTGATCGGCTCGGTGTTATTTCTCGCGGGTGTAGTCGCGGGTGATACGTGGAACAGCGTTTACGCGTTGCTGCTACTGGCGGTGAGTTATCCGGTGTTTCGGTTGATCAAGTGGAGGAGTTAAATCATGTCCCGGAGTTAAATAGCTCCGGAGGTAAATAGTTCCCGCAAAGGCGCAAAGGAAAGACCGAAGTAATGCTAATCACGTTGTTGACTTTGCGCCTTTGCGGGAGACTGTTGCAGTGCAAAATCATCACACAACGCGACATCCCTGGTTATCGATATCCAACACTCTGATAGTTGATTGAATCTGGTGCGCGCGAAAACAACGGGCGATCTTGTTGCCAATCTGTTTTTCGTTCCCGTTAACGAGCGCGACGATGCTCGGTCCGGCGCCACTCAACGCCACGCCCAACAAGCCGACCATTTTCGGCAACGCCAGCGCCTCGGCCAGGCCCGGAACGAGAGACTCGCGCCGCGGCTGGTGCAATCGATCCCGCATCGCTTCCCACAATAACTCTTGACGCTTTTGAGCGATCGCTGAAGTGAACAGCGCCGTTCGTTGAAGATTGAACACAGCGTCGCCGCGGGTGATGCTGCGCGGCAGCGCGGCGCGCGCGACGTACGTCGGCAACTGCGATCGCGGAGAGACGACGACGACACGAATCTGCGTGGGCCAGTCGAAACGCGCGGTCACGACCGATCCGCCGTTCTCCACACAACTAGCAACGAAACCGCCGTACAACGTTGCCGTCACGTTATCGGGGTGTCCTTCAAACTCAGTCGCGTAATTCGCAATCGTCTGCTCCGTCAACTCACAGCCGCCGAGCAAAGAAGCCAACTTGATTCCGGCGACGATCGCGGCGGCACTGCTGCCCAGGCCGCTGGCAAGCGGGATCTCGTTGTGCACGATCAGATCGACTGGCGGGAGCTCGACTTTCTCACGTCCCGCAGCAAACGACATGGCGCGGTAGATCAGATTCGAAGCGTTCTTTGGCAGCGCACGGTTCTCCGCCGCCCCGGTCGTGCGCACACGACACGACTCCTTTGCCATCGGGACTGCCGTGGCTCGAACGGTCAAATACAACTTCAGCGCCAGACCAAAACAATCGAACCCTGGGCCAAGGTTCGACGTCGACGCCGGCAAACAAAGCTCAAAAGACTTCACGCTCATTCGGTGCTCCTGATTCGAGTACCGTCAGGGGCAACAAGTTTCTGCTCGTGATACTTGATCACGTAGTCCGTGTCTTTCAATAAATGTCCCGTCAGAACCGCAACCACCGATTCGTGCTTCTTAATCTGACCTTCGTTTACCAGCTTGCGTATCCCGGCGACCGTCGTCGCAGACGCCGGTTCACAGCCAATGCCGTCGCGGCCGATCTCTGCTTTCGCGTCCGCGATCTCCTGCTCGGTAACGGTCAGCACGCGTCCGCCGGTGTCGCGCACCGCGCTCCATGCCTTTTTCCACGACACAGGCGCACCGATCTTGATCGCCGACGCCAGCGTTTGCGGGTGATCGTCGTCAACTAACTCCGGCGCTTGCTCGCGGTAGAAACGCGCGAACGGCGCCGCGCCTTCCGCCTGCACAACCGTGATCTGCGGTTGACGATCCAGCAAACCTGCAGCGACGAGTTCGCGAAATCCTTTGCCAAACGCAGAACTGTTTCCGAGATTCCCACCGGGCACTACGAGGTGATCCGGTGACTGCCACTCGAGCTGTTCGGCGAGCTCGAACGCCACCGTCTTCTGGCCTTCGATTCGAAACGGATTGATCGAATTAACGAGGTACGACGAACCATCGGCGACGAGCTCGCGAATCGCCCGCATACACGCGTCGAAGTTGCCCTCGATCTCCTGCACCTTTGCGCCGTAATCCAGTGCCTGGGCCAACTTCGCCGCACTTACCTGACCAGCCGGCGCCATGATCATGCACTCCATCGCGGCGCGTGCTGCATACGCAGCCAGGCTCGCGGCCGTGTTCCCGGTGCTCGCACACACGACACGACGCATGCCGAGCTTCTTCGCCTGCGTCACCGCAACCGTCATTCCCGTATCTTTAAACGATCCGGTCGGGTTATTTCCCTGATGCTTCAATTGAAGTCCAGCCAGTCCGCTGTACGCCGCGCAACGTGGCGCGTCGTAAACCTGCGTGTTCCCCTCCCCTAACGAAACCACCGCAACGTCGTCGTCGAACGGCAAAAACTCACGAAAACGCCACACGCCACTCCGATCGCGCTCATCATTCGACGCCCTGCGCTGTCGCCAAACTTCGCGCAACCTCGCCGCATCGACCTCACCCGTCCTCTCAATCTCCAACAACTCCCCACACCGCGGACACACGTAAATCCGCTCATCCAGTTCGAAAACACTCCGGCACTCATCATTGATGCAACGCTGCGCGAATCCATTGATAGTCACGGCCGCCAAGCATACAACTAAATTTGCGGACAAAAACAGTTCGCAACCGGCTCGACGTAACTTAAAATGGCTTTCGTCTGGACCGGCGTTACTTATGCTCAACGCGAAACTGCTTGCACTTAACGTGGCCTTGATCGTCCTCGTAGCGGTCTTCTCAGCGCCGTTCCTGCTTTTGTTCT
>DATJKO010000564.1:0-5917 GCA_035491355.1 Pyrinomonadaceae bacterium | reverse complement strand
TCGCGCCAACCGGGACTGGTGCTGATCAGAATCGATCCGATGTTCGAGTGGCTGCGATCCGATCCGAAGTTTCAGGAGTTCGTCAAACGCTTCGAACCAATTCCTTAACGATCCTCAGTTTCGATTTCTGTTAACAAGTTGGAGAGCTCGGGCGGCAATGGTGAGTGGAACTGTACGCGTTCGCCTGTTGCGGGGTGCGTGAAGGCGAGCTTCTCGGCGTGCAGGAAGTGACGGCCGAGACTGCGAATGTGTGACTTGAGTTTTGGGCTGGGAATGGTGTTGTCTCGGCCGCCGCCGTACGTTTCATCAGCGACGACGGGATGCTTGAGCCACGCGAGATGGACGCGAATCTGGTGTGTGCGACCGGTCTTGAGTTGGACGTCGACCAGCGTGAAACGATGAAAGTGACGATTGACGCGATAGATCGACAACGCGGTCCGGCCGCCACGCACGACTGCCATGCGCGTCCGGTTCGAGGGATCGCGGGCCAGCGGTTGTTCGATACGGCCCGACTCCGCCTGCACCCGCCCGTGGACCAGCGCCAGGTAAGACTTGTAAACCGAACGATCGCGAAACTGATCCGAGAGACTCTCGAGCGCGGCGTCAGTTTTGGCGACAACAAGCAGACCTGACGTGTCGCGGTCCAGACGATGAACGATACCCGGCCTAACGCTCGACGCGTTTGGTAGCTGTTGAAAGTGGTAGGCCAGCGCGTTGGTGAGTGTGCCGGAGTGCATGCCTGCCGCGGGATGGACCACCAGGCCGGCGGGTTTGTTGACGACCACAAGTGTGTCGTCTTCGTAAACGACGTCGATCGGGATTGCTTCGGGAGTGAAGCTGATGGTCGCAGGTGTGATTAGTTCGACTTCGACTTCGTCGTGTTCGCGAAGCTTGTACGATGGCTTGTTGGGTTTGGCGTTTACCAGAACGTCTTCCGCTTCGATGAGACGTTGCAGTCGCGCTCGACTCCACCCAGCAATCTGTGACGCGAGAAAGGCATCGAGCCGCACTCCCACATCGTCGGGTCCGATCGTGAACGTGAGGCTTTCGTGATCGGAGGCGTCAGCCATGCTTTCGTTCAAACTCTTTCATGAACGAGACCAGTGCTTCGACACCTGCGCGCGGAAACGCGTTGTATATCGACGCGCGAATGCCGCCGACTGAACGATGGCCTTTCAAACCGTCGAGTCCTTGCGCGGTCGCTTCCGACGTAAACTTCTTTTCGAGATCCTCCGACGGCAAGCGGAAAGTGACGTTCATGGTCGAACGACAATCGACGTCGGCGTGACCGCGATAAAAATCGGTTGCGTCGATCGCATCGTAGATCAGTTGCGCCTTCTCGTCGTTTGTGCGTTCCATGCCGGCGATACCGCCGATGTCCCGGATCCACTTGGTGACGAGGCTGATGATGTAAATGCCCCAGGTGTTTGGTGTGTTGTAGAGCGAGTTGTTTTCGACGTGCGTGCGGTAGTCGAGCATCGTGTGCAGGCCGTCGGGGATGCGCTGCAGCAGGTCGTCGCGGATGATGACGAGTGTGACGCCGCTTGGTCCCATGTTCTTTTGAGCGCCGGCGTAGATGAGTGCGTATTTATCGACTGGAATCGCGTGCGAAAGAATGTCGGACGAGGCGTCGGCGATGAGTGGAACGGACGCGGTGTCGGGTTCGTGTTTCCATTGCACGCCTTCGATCGTTTCGTTCGTGGTAATGTGAACGTAGGCGGCGTTCGGGTTGAGACTGATCTCGTCGTTGCCGGGTGTGCGCGTGAAGCCGCCGTCGGCCATCGTGGCGGCGACGTTGACGTTGCCGACCTTCTTAGCTTCTTTCAGTGCTTTTTTACCCCAGCTTCCGGTGAGCACGTAGTCGGCGCTGCCGTCTGTGCGCAGTAAGTTCATCGGGATCATCGAAAACTGGAGACTCGCGCCGCCCTGAAGAAACAGGATGCGATAGTTGTCGGGTATACTGAGCAGGTCGCGCAGGCCGTTCTCAGCGCGAGCGTGGATTTCGTCGAATGTTTTGGAGCGGTGGCTGATCTCCATCACCGACATGCCGATGCCGGGCAGGCTCAACATATCGCGCTGTGCTTCTTCCAAAACAGGTACCGGCAAAACCGCGGGCCCCGCACTAAAATTAAAAATCCGTTCCGTCATATCCCCTCCGTGATAATTCGGGTTCAATAGTTTTCTATTCTTCCAACTGCGAGCGTAAAGCGTTGCCGGCGATTTTAATGACGAACGAGCGGGGGACGAAGCGCTCGGCCTCGACCTGGATCCAGTTGCTCCAGCCGGAGATCACACTCGGCTTGCGATGGGCCAACGCGCGCAGCGCAACCTCGACGACCTCTTCCGCTGTTTGAATCGTGCGCAGCGGCGGACGAGCCATTTTCGCCGCCGCAAAGAAGTTCGTCTCCGTCACCCCGGGACACAACGCCATCACATGTACCCCATGCTCGCGGTTCTCCTCCCACAACGCTTCCGAAAACGACAACACAAACGCTTTCGTCGCCGCATAAGTCGCCATGTATGGCACCGGCTGAAACCCCGCCGTCGAAGCGACGTTGATGATCGAGCCCTGCTTCCGGTCGCGCATTGGCTGCAGGAAGCGATGCGTCAACTCCACCAGCGACTTCACATTGAGATCGATCATCTCGAGCTCGCGCGCGAGATCCAGCCGGGCAAAATCTTTCATCGACCCAAAGCCCGCATTGTTGATGAGCATGTCGATCATCAACTCGCGCCTCTGTGTCTCTTCAACAAGCTGAGCGGCTGCATCAGGCTGGAGCAGATCGAGCGCGAAGTAATGCGCCCGAATACCGCTCAGCCGGCCCAGTTCGTTGCACAACGCGACGAGCTTTTCTTCGGAGCGGGCGACGAGAAGAACGTTACGTCCGCGGGCGGCGAGTTTTCTGGCAAATGCGGCACCGATGCCTGATGAGGCCCCAGTAATGAGGGTCGTATTCATACCAACTTCAGCAAGTCGAGTTCGATGATATCGGGGCTGCTTGCCTCAAGCTGCCGCAAAGTCTGTTCCGACGGCGCATTATCGAGATTGATGCGCGCAACCGCCGCGGCCGCGCCTTCGAAGACGATGTTTTCCATCTCCTGAACGTTGATCTGTTCCGCCTTGAGCGCTTCGAGCACGCCCGCCAGTACGCCCGGTCGATCGAGATGTCGTACGACGAGCCGGTGTGTCGCGGGAGTTCGTTGGGCCAGGTTCACGACGTTGGGAACTTTGCCGGTGCTTTTGAACTCTTGAACGATGCGCACGGTTTCGGCGGCGATTGCCTCCTGCGCCTGATCGGTCGACGCTCCGATGTGATGCGTGCCATAGAGCCCGGCCTCTTTCGCGATCGCGTCTTCAAACTGGGCAGTCGCACTCGTCGGCTCGAGCGCGAACACGTCGAGGCCCGCTCGAATGCCGCGATTCCTAATGGCATTCACAAGCGCCTGCTGGTCCACTACTTCGCCGCGCGCCGTGTTAATGAAATACGATCCTTCGCGCATCGCCTCGAAGAACTCAGCATCGATCACGTTTCGCGTCTCAGGCTTTAGCGCAAGATGGACGCTGACGATGTCAGACGCGGCCGCAACTGCCTTCGGCGACGCCATCAATTCGACCCCAAGTTCCGCCGCCCGCTCGCGAGTCAAACTCCTGCTCCAGGCAACCACCGGCATCCCGAACGCGCGTGCCCGCGGGATCATTTCCTGACCGATCTTCCCGACGCCGATCAGACCAAGCGTACGTCCAAACAGTCCGCGCGCCTTCGAAAACTCCTTCTTGTTCCACTTGCCTTCGCGCAAGGCGACAACGTTGTCGGCAATGCGACGATCGAGCGCGAGTATGAGCGCGAACGCGAGTTCGGCCACGGCGATCGAGTTTTTGCCGGGACAATTCGAAACGTAGATCCCGCGCTTTGAAGCGGCGGCGACGTCGATCGTGTTGTATCCGGCGCCGGCACGTACGACCAGTTTCACCTGACCGGCGTCGAGCATCTTCTCAGTCACCTTCGTGCCGCGAACCACCAACACATCGGGCGACACTGATCGAATTGCTTCGACCAGCGCGTCGTCCTTCAGATCGGGTTGATACGAGATTTCACAACCCAACGCTTGCAACCCGTCAACACCGGACTTTTCGAATTTGTCAGCAATCAGGACTTTCATATTGAATGTATTAACAGACCGTCGCGTAACTTCGGTTCGAACCAGGTGGACTTCGGCGGCATGATCTGGTTCGCATCCGACACCATCAACAGTTCGTCGACGGTGGTCGGATGAAGCGAGAACGCGACTGCCGCTTTACCTTCGTTCACCAAACGTTCGAGCTCCTTCGTCCCGCGCAGCCCACCAACGAAATCGATCCGCTTGTCCGTGCGAATGTCTTTGATGCCGAGCACGGGATCGAGCAGCCGGTCCTGGAGAATACTCACGTCGAGACTCTGCACCACGCCATCGGGCAGCGTCGTCTCGGGCGAGAGCTGTAGTCCATACCACTTGCCGTCTAGATACATGCTCCACTGACCGCGCTTTTCCGGCGCTGGTTTCGCGTTTTCACTGATGGTGAATTGGCGGCGAATCAACGTTAGAAAATCCTCTTGCGACAAGCCGTTGAGATCGCGAACGGCGCGGTTGTAAGCGAGGATTTGTAATTGTGAATCGGGGAAGATCACCGTCAGGAAGTAGTTGTAGTCTTCTTGTCCGGTATGCGTAAAACTCTGGTCTCGCAGTTCGGCACGCGCGCGGCTCGCACTCGCCGCGCGGTGATGTCCGTCGGCGATGTAGAGCAGCGGAACGGCGTCGAAAATGCTGACCAAAGCGTCCGTCTCGGCGAGTCGCCAGATGGTGTGACGAATACCGTCTTCGGCAGTGATATCAAACAACGGTGCGGAAGTCAGGGCCGCGGACACTTGCTCGTCGATGTCGGCACTACGGCGGTAAGTCAGAAACACTGGACCAGTTTGCGCTCGCAGCATGACCATGTGCCGCGTGCGATCGTCTTCCTTATCGCGGCGGGTGCGCTCGTGTTTGCGGATTGTGTTGCTGTCGTACTCGTCGATCGAACAACACGCGACGATTCCAACCTGTTCATGATCGCCCATGATCAGCCGGTAAAGGTAAAGGCTTGGTTCGGCTTCCTTTTCCAGTGGACACTCGGCGATGAGCTTCTCAAAGTTCTCGACAGCTTTGCGATAGACGGCATCGCCGTAGATGTCGGTGCCGTCCGGTAGATCGATCTCCGGACGCGAGACGTGGAGAAAACTCAGCGGCTTTCCACTGGCAAGCGCGCGCGCCTCCTCGGTGTTGACGACGTCGTACGGAACACTGGCAACAGCCTGGGCGCGCTCAGTCGGTGGACGCAATGCGCGAAAAGGACGAATGACCGCCACAGACCCTCCTTATTCGAGTGAAGGCCAGTTTTCGAGTGGGCCTTCTTTCGGATTACATGCGGAAATTATTAAGGCTTATGGCGGTCAAGACTATCCGTTTAGATGTGAAAACTCAAATGAGCTAGAATTCGGATTGAGCTACTTTAATGATTCCCAGAGTGAAAAAAACGAGTGAGCTGATCTATCGCGCGGGACGAAAGTTTTTACGTGATCCGGGAGAGGCGTTGCTGATGTGCCGGATGGCGTGGTGGATCGTGGTCCTGTCGATCGCCGCGCAGCGTTACCCGTTGCCGCGCGCGCTTGAGATCGTCGCCGGAAAGCAACCCGATAGACCAGTTTCGATCGATCCTGCCGACCAGGCGCGTCTCGCGCGAACGATCGATCTTTTGCTGGCAACGGATGTGTGGATGTTCAAGCCGATCTGCTGGAAGCGCGCCGCGGTGCTGCATCGTTATCTCTCGCGCGGCGGGACGCCGACGCGAATCATCTTTGGGGTGCGAAATGATCCGACCGGAAACGTGACGGGACATGCG
>DATJKO010000563.1:0-3994 GCA_035491355.1 Pyrinomonadaceae bacterium | reverse complement strand
AATCAGTAGCAGACTCGACTTTGGCTTCCTTTGCGCCTTTGCGCCTTTGCGGGAAACTTTGCAGGGCCTCTAGGTGGTCGCAGGAATGATCCCGCAAAGGCGCAAAGGCGCAAAGAACACAAGAATCAGTGCGAATCGATGAAGCGGTTGAACCACAACTCAAGCATCAACAACGTCCAGAGTTGATGCGAGTAGTCGCGCTCGCCGCGCGTGTGCAACTCCACCAACTGCCGCACCGTTTCGGGTTTGAACATCCCGCGCCGCAGCGCTTTGTCTGACAGAATTACCTCACGCAAAAACGGCTGCATCTTGCCGCGGAACCAGTGCCCAATCGGCACGCCAAACCCCATCTTGCGCCGATCAAGGTTCTCACTCGGCAACAGCTTTCGTAGAACTTTCTTCAGGAGATACTTCGTCGTCAGCCGTCGCAGTTTCAGTTTCTCCGGCAGACTGGCCGCAAACTCGATGACATGGTGATCGAGAAACGGCGAACGTGCCTCGAGCGAAACAGCCATCGTCGCAATGTCGACCTTCACCAGCAGATCGTTCGGCAGATACGTCATCTGATCCGTCAAGAGCATCGCGTCGACAATCCCGATTCCGTTCGCGCGCTTGAACCACGTTTCCAAGACTCCCGTCGGATCGGCCAGCTGCGTTTGTGCGCGGAAGCCATCGGAATAGAGCGGCTTCTTTGTGTCGTCATTGAACACGCTGACCCAGTACGCGTAACGATCGACGCGCGGGCGCGACACGCCATCGAGCAAACGCTTCACAGATCGCGCCATGCTGCGTTTCGTCGGCGACGTGGGAATCAGATTGACAGTCTCCTTGATTACTGACTCGCGCAGGAACGAAGGAACACGGCGATATTTTTCCGTCAGTTCCATCGCGATGTAACGCTCGTAGCCGGCGAATGATTCGTCACCGCCGTCGCCGTTCAGCGCCACGGTCACGTGTTTGCGCGTTTCTTTGGCGACGTAGTAAGTGGGGACTGCGGATGAATCGGCGTAAGGTTCGCCATAATGCTCCACGAGCATCGGCAACACCTCGACTGCGTCCGGACGGACGATAAATTCGTGATGATCCGCGCCGACGTGTTCGGCGATACGGCGGGCGTGATGAAGTTCGCTGAAATCCTGTTCGTCGAAACCAATCGAGAACGTCTTGACTCGTTCGCTCGACTCCTGGGCCATCAACGCGACGACGGCGCTCGAATCGATTCCGCCGGAAAGAAACGCGCCGAGTGGAACTTCCGACATCAAACGTACGCGCGTCGCCTCGCGCAGGATTTCGACGGTGCGTTCGCCTGCTTCTTCTTCGCCGATGTCGAGTTTCTTTGTGAAGTCAGGTTGCCAGTAGCGTTCGGTTACGACCTCACCTTTGCGCCAGCGCAGCCAGTGTCCCGGTGACAGTTTGCGAATTGCGCGGTAAGCAGTAAGCGGCGCCGGGATGCACATGTACGACAGGTAGTAATCAAGTGCTTCCGGCTCGATGTCGCGGCTGACGTCCGGATGAAGTAGCAGTCCGCTAAACTCCGATCCAAAGATCAGATGTCCACCATCGACGTGTGCGTAAAGCAGCGGCTTCTTCCCAACGCGATCGCGGGCAAGAAACAGTTCCTGGTCACGCTCGTTCCAGATTGCGAACGCAAACATGCCCCGCAGGTGTTTCGGGCAGTCCGCGCCGTACTGATCGTAGGCATGCACGATCGCTTCAGTGTCGCTGTTGGTGTAAAAGGTGTGACCGAGTTTCTCGAGCTTCTGGCGGAGCTCGAGGTAGTTGTAGATCTCGCCGTTGAAAACGATCCAGGCAGTGCGATCCTGATTGTGGATGGGTTGTTGTCCACCCTTGAGATCGATGATGGCGAGGCGCCGCATGGCCATACCCACCGATCCGTTGACGTAGAAGCCGTCTTCGTCGGGGCCGCGGTGCCGAATTGCCTCGTTCATGCGGGCCAGCAACGCTTCGTCAACCGGCTTGCCGTCGTTTCGAACGAACCCTGTGATTCCACACATATTTGCTCAGGTATATTACATTGGCCTGTGTTAATCTGCTAAATCCGTGTTTACCGATCCCGCAGAAGCTCTAACCCGAGCCAAAGAACTTCCCACGATTAGACTTTCCGAGCGAGCAATTTGCGACCTCGAACTGCTCGCCACCGGCGCTTTTCATCCGCTCGACCGTTTTATGGGCCACGCGGATTACGCGCGCGTGCTCGAGGAGATGCGACTTGCGTCCGGCGAGCTGTTTCCAATTCCCGTCGCGCTGCCAATCGCGAATGACGAGTCAGTTGCTTTGGGCGCCGACGTTGCGCTAGTCGATACGCGCAACGAGATCCTCGCGGTGATGACGGTCGAAGAAATCTACGAGTGGGACCTCGCGGCGACGTCGCGGCACGTGTTCGGAACTGAAGATGCGCGTCACCCGTTGGTTGCGGAAATGCACGGCTGGGGCCGTCGCAATATTTCCGGACCGCTTCAGGTCGTGAAACTGCCGACGCATTACGACTTTCGCGAACTCCGTCTCACGCCCGCAGAAACGCGACAACGTCTCGAACAGATGGGACGCGAAAACGTAGTCGCGTTCCAAACACGCAATCCGTTGCATCGCGCCCACGAAGAACTGACGCGACGCGCAACGGAAGACGTTGACGGCGTGCTGCTGTTGCATCCAGTCGTCGGCATGACCAAACCTGGCGACATCGACTACTTCACGCGCGTCCGCACGTACAAAGCACTCGCCCGCAATTACTACCGCCACGATCGCATCCTGCTGGCGTTGCTGCCGCTCGCGATGCGTCTCGCCGGACCGCGTGAAGCGTTGTGGCATGCACTGATTAGGCGAAACTACGGCGCGAATCACATGATCATCGGTCGCGATCACGCGAGCCCGGGAAACGACTCGACCGGCAAACCGTTCTATGGACCGTACGCGGCGCAGGAGCTGGTCGAGCGTTACGAAGACGAGTTGGGGATGAAGGCGTTATCGTTTGGCGAGTTTGTTTATCTCCCGGACGAAGATCGCTACGACGACGTCACCAAGATCGCAACGCATACAGTAACCGCGCAGCTCTCAGGCACGCGCGCGCGCGAGTGGTATCGCGATGGCGGCGCTGAACTACCGTCGTGGTTCGCGCGGCCGGAAGTTTCTGCCGCGATCGCCGAAACGTATCCGCCGCGTCACCGCCAAGGGTTCTGCGTTTGGTTCACGGGATTGAGCGCAGCGGGCAAGTCGACGACGGCTGAAATTCTGACCGTGTTGCTTCAGGAGTTTGGCCGGCAGGTAACGGTGCTCGACGGTGATGTCGTTCGCAATCACCTGTCGCGTGGGCTCGGTTTTAGTAAGGAAGATCGCGACTCGAACATTCGCCGGATCGGGTTTGTCGCCGCCGAGATCGTCAAACATCAGGGAACGATTATCTGCGCGGCAGTCAGTCCGTATCGCGCGACGCGCAACGACGTGCGCAACATGATCGGCGCTGATCGATTTATCGAGGTGTTTGTTAACACGCCGCTCGAGGAGTGTGAACGACGCGATGTGAAAGGGATGTATCTGAAGGCCCGGCGTGGCGAACTCAAGAACTTCACCGGCATCGACGATCCTTACGAACCGCCTGTGGATCCCGAACTCGAATTAGAAACCGCGTTGAGTTCAGCCGAGGACAACGCGCGCTCGATCGTCGCTTACCTCAGCGAACGCGGCTTTCTCAAGCCTGTGTGAGTTGACGTGTCTTACCAGTTCAAACCTTCCTTTTGAAGCTTCTCAACAAGTGGTTCAGGTTGTTGGTGAGCCTTGTATGTTCGCGGTCTTACTGCGCCGCGCCGTCACGCGCGCCGCTTGGAGTTCAGCCAGTTCCTGTTTCGCGATGATTGCCTGCCGCCGTCTCTCTTCCTGCCGTTCTTTCAGAAGCACCGCGCCGACGGCCACGAAGATGAAATAAAAGACCAGCAACTGAGATCTCTGCCGGTAAGCCGTACCGACGTTTCCCTGAAAC
>DATJKO010000562.1:0-1846 GCA_035491355.1 Pyrinomonadaceae bacterium | reverse complement strand
AGCAAGTGGGACTTCTTCAGCGGGCGCGTGCTTTTGAGCGGCGCGATCTTTCGTGTCGAGAAGTTGAATGCGCGCACGCCTGGCGTGTTGCCCGGCGATCCGCCGCAGGTACTCGAAGGAAAACAGCGTGTCGCCGGCGCTGAGCTAAGCGTCGACGGCAGTCTCACACGCGAATGGCACGTGCTTGCCGGCTACACATTCCTCGATAGCAAGACAGTCGAGTCAAACAATCCCGCCGAGATCGGAAAGGAACTCGTCAACACACCGCCGCACTCGTTCAACATCTGGTCAACCTACACGTTGTCTTCCGGGTTTCACTTCGGCGGCGGCGCGCGATTTGTCGATCGACGGTTTGGGAACACCATCAACACGCGCGCGGTGGACGCCTTCTCGACGTTCGACGCAATGGCTTCGTACCCGATCTCCAAGCACGTAGACCTTAAGCTGAATCTCTACAACCTGACTGACAAGTTTTACTTCGATCGGATAGGAGGCGGCCACATCGTTCCCGGTCCAGGTCGGGCAGTGATGTTGAGCACGAGTTTCAGGTTCTAGGCATGCTGCTTCAGGTTCCAGATGTATTGACGCCGGAGCAGGTCGCAAGCTGCCGCAAGATACTCGAAGCTGCCGAGTGGGTCGACGGACGCATCACCGCCGGCCACCAGTCAGCTCGCGCCAAAGACAACCTCCAACTTCGCGAAGATCTTGATGAGGCGAAACAGCTCGGCGACGTCGTGCTCGCGGCGCTCGAGAGCAATCCTCTATTTATGTCGGCCGCTTTGCCGTTGAAAGTGTTTCCGCCGCTTTTCAATCGCTACCAGGATGGACAGTCGTTTGGAAATCACGTGGATAACGCGATCCGACAGGTAACGGGGACGCCGCATCGCGTCAGGACCGATCTTTCCGCGACGTTGTTCTTCAGTAACCCGGACGAGTACGATGGCGGCGAGCTCGTCGTCGAAGATACGTACGGCGTCCACTCAATCAAATTGCCGGCGGGCCACCTGATTCTGTATCCGGCAAGCAGCGTCCACCACGTGCGACCGGTGACGCGCGGGGCGCGACTAGGATCGTTCTTCTGGATTCAGAGCATGGTACGCGACGACGGTGAGCGAACACTGCTGTTCGATCTGGACGTCGCGATTCAGCGTCTGATAAACGACGTTCCCGAGCATCGCTCGGTGGTCGAACTGACTTCGCTCTATCACAACCTGCTACGCCGCTGGGCTGACGTTTAGATCAAACTCGAAAAATGAAACGACTGCGGAAAATAATCTTTTGGTGTCACCTGCCGGTAGGAGTGTTGGCGGGCATTGTCATTCTCATCATGTCCTTAACCGGCGTGTTGCTGGCTTACGAAAAACAAATTACTTCCTGGGCCGACACTCGCGGTTATCGCGCCGCGCCGCCAACGGCGGAGACACGTCATCTTCCGGTCGAGACGCTGATTGCAAAAGCGCGCGAAGCGCGTGGGACCAACCCGTCAGCGGTCACTTTGAAATCAGATCCGGCGGCACCCGCTGAAATCGCTTTCGGACGTGAAGCGACACTGTTCGTCAATCCGTATTCAGGCCAGACTCTCGGTGAAGGATCGCAACGAGTAAGAAGCTTCTTTCGCGGCGTGACTGACTGGCATCGCTGGCTGGGCGCGAAGGGCGACAACCGCAACGTCGCGCGTGCAATCACTGGTGCATGTAATCTCGGGTTTCTGTTTCTCGTTACCAGTGGTTTCTATCTTTGGTGGCCCAGGAGCTGGAACCGGAAGGCACTCCGAAGCGTTACCTGGTTTCGGCGCGGATTGCCCGGGAAAGCACGCGACTTCAACTGGCACAACACGATCGGTTTC
>DATJKO010000561.1:0-2383 GCA_035491355.1 Pyrinomonadaceae bacterium | reverse complement strand
CCTTTCGGCTGGGTCGGCTTTGCTGTTTGCCTTCTGCATGGTTCGCAAGTCGGCCTTTCGCGAACCAAGATCCCGGCCGTCCATGATCGGGTTATTAACCGGTCCTCCCGGATTTTGAGCGCCGCGAATTACGGGGCTGCTCTTAGGTTTCTCTTTGGTCCAACTGAATTTCACGACGACGAGATCCGATTCTTCGCGTTCGACTTGCTGTTGAACCGGAATGGAAACGAACAGGACAAGTAGGAGGAGTGGTTTCACGGCTTTGTCCCCTTTTTCAGAAAGTCAGGTAATTGATGTCCCTTGAGGTTGACCAAATATCTGCCTTCGCCGCTCGAGTGTCAATGCTTGTGTGTGTCATGCCGCCCTCCTACCGGCGGCATCGCTCGTTGTCAGAGTCAGGAAGATGTCCTCGAGCGACGGCTGTGCAAGCGCGACGTGAAATACGTCGACACGATGCTCGACCAGCAACCTGTTGATCTTCGCCGCGTCGTCTGAAGTCGCGGCGGTAATGGTGAGCAGCCCTTCGGCATCGCGACGAACGTTCCAACTCGCTTTCGTCAGGCACTCGACCGCGGCATCGATCTGCTTCACGCCTAGAATCAATTGCGTTTGTTGTTTCGTTTGCAACTCCGCCAGCGGGCCCTGAAAGAGCAACTTGCCTTCGTGAATGATTCCGATGTGACTCGCAATCTGCTCGACCTCGCTCAACAGATGACTCGAGAGAAAAACCGTAACGCCGAACTCGTCCGGCAAGCGACGAATCAGATCACGCATCTCGTGAATGCCAGCGGGGTCCAACCCGTTTGTCGGCTCGTCGAGAATGAGCAGTTCGGGTTTGTTGAGCAGTGCCAGCGCCAGACCGAGTCGCTGTCGCATGCCTAATGAATACTCGCGCACACGGCGATTGGCGTCGTTTAGAAGTTTGACGGTGTCGAGTGATGGATCGATCAGGTTGCGCGGCGCGCCCAGCAAGCGTCGCGTTACCTCGAGGTTTTCACGTCCGGTCAGATGGGGATAAAGCGAAGGCGACTCGACCAGCGCGCCAACTCGCCGCATCAACGCAGCTTGATTGCCAGTCAAAGCAGCACCGAACAGACGCACCTCACCAGCATGCGGTCGGATCAGTCCGAGCAACATCCGAATTGCCGTCGTTTTACCCGCGCCGTTTGGACCAAGGAACCCGTAAACACCGGCCACCGGAACCGACAAGTCCAGCTCATTAACGGCGGTGCGTGCGCCGAAGCGGCGCGTTAATCCACGGGTCTCGATTAGATATTGCATCCGTAGTCTCCCGTGGATAAACGTACGGAGACACGAACGATTAACAGGGTCCGCCGAGGAAGCGTTCCCAAAGGAAAAGCCTGCGGTGGTTGTTTGACGTATGCGTCTAGTTCTACTTCTTTTACTTCTGGTGAGCTGTCAGGCGGCGGTGCTCGCGCAACCGATCTCGAAGAACTCCAACGCAGCGCAAACAGTTGAAGCGGTTGGGCCAGCAATAGCCGGCCCCGCCTTTTAGAAGTTCAGCTTCAGTCCAAACTGGAACTGCCGCGAGTCGAAGGCTGCCGTCGAGCGGCTGTAGTAGCGACCGTTGGCGGGGCGCTGATTGAAGAGGCGGACGTCGTCGATGAACGGCGACGCGGCGGCTTCGTTGAAGCGATTGAAGAGGTTGAATCCTTCGGCGATCAGTTCCAGCCGGATGTTCTCGCCGAGCGGAAGCAGCTTCGCAAGGCGCATATCGAGCGACATGTAGCGATGCGTGATGCCGTAGTTGCGCGGCAGGCTGCCGCTTGAAAACTGTCCACTCGTGATCAGCGGCACGCAGCCCGAGGTTCCCGGAACGCACAACGTTCCATCAGAAAGCACTGCCGGGCGGTCCGTTTGGTTCGACTGGTCGTTGTTCGTGTCCTGGTTGCTCAGGATGTTGAATGGACGTCCGGACGAGATCTCGAAGATTGGCGCGACCGTGAAGTTCGCGAGGAAACGTTGGAAGCCGGATCCGGAGTTCCAGCTGCTCGGCGATCCAATCAACCCGCTGAACACGAAACGATGACGCTGGTCGAACAGCGAATCGGATCGTTCTGCGCGGAAGTTGCGGTTGTCCTGCGGCAGCAGCAACGTCTGCAGGTCGGATGAATCGTCGATCGAGTGTGACCACGTGTACGAAGCGAGAAACTGGAAGTGACTCGAGAAGCGCTTCTTCACGTCAACGTTCAGCGCGTTGTAGGTCGAGTTGCCGTCGGATGTTTGGGCGTTGATCGAGCCAAACGGTGTAATCGTTCCCGCCGTTCGCAGGGTACCGGCAAGCGCGCTGTTCAAAACTGTGGGCGTAACCAGACCACCTGATAGTGCCTGAGCCAGGAAGTAGTTCGGCGCGTTGGGCCGG
>DATJKO010000560.1:0-3016 GCA_035491355.1 Pyrinomonadaceae bacterium | reverse complement strand
GGGTTGTCTTTCATCTTTTCGGCTGATGGTCCAATCGCGTACGAGATGTTTGTGGTGACGACCAGTCCGATGCCGGCGAGGATCGAGATCGCAAACACCCACAGGTTCCAACCGACCATGAAAGCGACGAACTCGTTGAATGCGATCTTGGACCATTGATAGAGTCCGCCTTCGAGCGGCATGAGGCGGTTGAGAAAGATGACGGCGGCTGCAAGCGGCAGGTAGAAGGTGACCATGGCCAGAATCCAGAAGACGTTTTGCTCGTTGCCTAATCTCGCCGCCCAACCTACCCAGAACGTGCCGACGACGAAGACGACCTGCGTGAGCACCAGATCGAACAGACCGAGCTCTTTCTTCAAGACGCCGCTACGCGCCTCGACTTCACGTTCTACTTCGGCAACGTTTTGAGAGGGAGTGGCCAAGCGCGCGCTTGTATATCACGCCTGTGACGAGCCAGCCAAGCTTTTGGGTGTGTTTCTCTCGGTTCTTAGTTGCTGCGGGTTAAAGCGGGACGTCGTTAGAAGTAACGATAATGGCCTTTGATGGTCCAGTCGAGTAACACGTCTTCGATGCGAGTGCCGGCGCCGATGTTGTGGACGATGAGGAGGCGCCCGTCTGAGTCGGACATCATGTTGGTCACAATGCCGATGTGGTCGACGCCGCTTGATAACTCCCAGGCGACGATATCGCCAGGTTTATAATCATCGGCGGCGTCGCTGATCGGCAACGATTTTCCCTGGCGCTCGAAGTACTTCATCAGATTCAGCACGCGACGATGATCGATGTTCTTGTCGGGCGCATTGGAACCCCACTTCGTCGAATACGAGGAACGCGCCGCCTGCATGTCTTCGTGAACCTCTTTCTGCAAATCAATTCCCGCCTTACGAAACGCACGCACGACGACGTCGGAGCAGACGCCGGTCTTTTCAGGCACATCGCCGCCGGGATACTCGAGCGCAACGTAGGCGGGGTCGTACTCCGTCGTCACGCCCGCCTGCGCGATCGCACCGTCGAGCATTTGTTTGAGTTGCGGTGAGGCGTTGCCGGCGAGCGGTTTGAGTTTGGGACGCGGCGGCACCGCAGGTCCCTGGTTCAGGGTATGCATCTGCCGCTGCTGACAAGCGGAAACCGTCAACAGCGAAAGAAGAATCGTCAGTGCAAGGAGATTACGCATGTCGGGCCAGCCACTCCTTCACGTCGGCGCGCATCTCGGGCACGATCTCGTGCGCCGCATGATAGCTCTTAGACGTCACGCTGCGAGCGCGGGTTCCCAATTGTTTCGCGTAATCGGCAACGCGCGTGGGTGGATAGAACTCGTCTTCAGTTCCAGTGAGGTGAAACACGTCGAACTCGGCCTGGCGATAGACCGAACTCGTCTCCCAATCACCGGGAATACCGCCGCAAATCCCGACGACACCGCGCAAACGCTCCGGGTGCGTAAACGCGAAGCGATAGTTAAGAGCGCACGACTGCGAGAAGCCCAACAGAAACACTCGCGACGGATCGGCAACACCTTCGCCGGCAAGTCTATCGATCAAGTCGAGCAGCGCCTGGTGATGGACCGCGACTGAGTCTTCGCTGCGATAGTTGGTTAACCAACCAAAGCCGTACCGCAGTGGTCCACCCGGTTGTCGTGGTTCTTTGATGTGCTGGTGGAATCCCTGTAACGAAGCGATGGCAAAACCGTCGGGCGCCATCTGCTGCGCCTCGCGCATCATTTGTTCCTTGTATGCGCCGTAGCCATGCAGTGCGATCAAGAGTGGAGCCGGCGATTCTGACGCGGGTTGCAGGTCGTAATAGAGATTGATGTGCGCTTTTAGAATCTGATCGGTTTGTGTTTTATTCATCCGTGGTTCCTTTTGGGGGAAAGGTGCTACGATGATGACACAGATTAGCAGCCAATTGAGAGGTATCACGCGATGAAATTTCCAGGTGGTTTGAACATTCAGCAGATGATGAAGCAGGCGCAGGTGATGCAGGAGAAGATGCAGAAGGAGATGGAAGAACTGCGTGTAGAAGCATCAGCCGGCGGTGGTGTGGTTTCGGTGCAGATGAAAGGCAATCACGAAATCACGACGTTGAAAATCGATCCGGAGGCAGTGAAAGACGGCGACGTCGAAATGCTTCAGGACCTGATCGTGGCTGCAGCGAACGAAGCGAACCGGAAAGTTGATGAAGCCATGAAAGGGAAGTTGGGTGGAATGTTGCCGCCGGGACTTGGTGGACTGCTCGGCTAGTTTTCTTCCCTTCGTTGCACCTGCCAGTGAGCTTTGTGCTTGGATCTTAGTACTTTGTTTTTTAGCGTAACTTCCGCGACTCAGGCACAAAGCACCAAGAACAAAGCACAAAGTACAGAATAGAGATGTTAGAGTACGCCGAACCCGTAACTAAACTCATCGACGAATTGAAACGCCTGCCGAGCATCGGACAGAAGTCTGCGCAGCGGCTCGCGTTTCACCTGATGCGCACTCCGGAAGCCGACCTCGAGCGACTGATTGCAGCCATCCGAGATGTGAAGCAGCGCATCGTTCTCTGCACGATCTGCAACAATCTCACCGACGTCGATCCGTGCCGCTTCTGTTCGTCGCCGACGCGAGATCATGCGGTGATCTGTGTGGTCGAGGAGCCACACAGTCTCGTTGCAGTGGAAAAGACGCGCAGCTTCAAAGGCGTCTATCACGTACTGCACGGCAGCCTCTCGCCGATCCGGCACATTGGCCCAAACGAACTTCACCTCGCGAACCTCTTGCCGCGACTCAAACCGGAAAACAATGAAGGGGTAGCGGTGACGGAAGTGATACTGGCAACAAACCCCACGACTGAAGGTGAAGCGACTGCCAACTACATCAGTCGCTTACTCAAGCCGCTGGGAATACGCGTGACGCGGATCGCGATGGGAATGCCGGTGGGAAGCGATCTCGAATACGTTGATGAAGTGACGATGGATAAAGCTTTAGCTAACAGGCACGAAATCTAAGTGTGAATAAAAGAAATCATTGTCATTTGTCACTCGGGA
>DATJKO010000559.1:0-4603 GCA_035491355.1 Pyrinomonadaceae bacterium | reverse complement strand
TGAAGGTTCAAGACCAGCTCGAACAGGTGAAATCAGAACTGGCAGAAGCCGAACGAGCGGAAGACGTAGAACGGGTCGCCGCTCTGTCAAACGAGTTTATGGTGTTGTCGCAAAAAAGACAGCGGGCGCTCATTCCGATTTCGGAAGCACAGCAAACTGAAATGTAAATCGACTCCCCAGGCAGGTTTGAGAAGAGTGAGTATCGAAGACAAGGATCGCGACGATGTAATGGAACGGCTGCTCGAGCTCGGCGGCGACAAGAAATACTTGACGTTCGACGACCTCAACCGCGAGCTGCCCGACAATGTCGTTTCGCCCGACGATATCGAAGACGTACTGCAGAAACTGGAAGGCTCGAATATTCCAGTCGCTGACTCCGACGAACGTCTGCTCGAACAGGCCGCTGTAACTGTTTCCGAGGAGGACGAAGAGGTCCTCGACGAAGACATCGAACTCGATCTCTCCGCCGGCGCACTCGAAAAAACCAACGACCCGGTGCGTCTCTACTTGCGCGAGATGGGCGTCGTGCCGCTGTTGACGCGCGAAGGCGAAGTCGCAATCGCGAAACGGATCGAGCGCGGTCAACTGAAGACTCAAAAAGCGATCGCGCGTTCGCCGATTGCCGTGCGCGAGTTGCTGCGGATCGGCGAAGAGCTCGAAGCCGGCAAACTCAACATTCGCGACACAGTCGTCTTCTCCGAACAGGCCGAACTGACCGGCGACGAAGACAAAGCCGAGGAGTATCGGGCCTGGACAATCGAAGGCATTCAGAACATTAATCGGATCGCGAAGAACGCCCTGAAAGAGTTAGAAAAACTTCAGGCCGAGCTGAAGTTGGCGCACGGGAAGAAGAGCAAGAAACTCACGCGCCTCAAGCGATGCGTTGGTCGGCTCCGACTCGAAATCGCGCAGGAGCTCGGCCGTCTGAATCTCACCGAACGCGCGCGCCAGCGGTTGATCAACTCGATTCGTGCGGTACACAAGTTGGTGCGCGATGCCGAACGAGAAATCGACAGTCTCAGCGAGAAGTCGACGCGCAAACGCGTCAAACCCGAAGACCAGAAAGAGTTCAAACGTCGAATCATCGCAGCGCGCAAGCGACTGCTCCAGATCGAAATCGACCACTTCGTCAGCCCGCTCGAGATCAAGCGGGCGCTGCAGGCGATCACCACCGGCGAACAGCAAACCGGCCAGGCGAAGCGTGAGCTCGTCGAGGCAAACCTGCGGCTCGTGGTTTCGATTGCGAAGAAGTACACCAACCGGGGTCTTCAGTTCCTGGACTTAATTCAGGAGGGAAATATCGGGTTGATGAAGGCCGTCGATAAGTTTGAGTGGCGGCGTGGTTACAAGTTTTCGACTTATGCGACGTGGTGGATCCGCCAGGCTATTACGCGGGCGATCGCCGATCAGGCGCGCACTATTCGTATTCCGGTCCACATGATCGAGACGATCAACAAGCTCATTCGAACGTCGCGCTCGCTGGTCCAGGAGTTGGGACGCGAACCGACCAGCGAAGAGATCGCGCGGAAGATGGACATACCGGTTTCGAAGGTCCGCAAGGTCCTCAAGATCGCGCAGGAGCCGATCTCGCTGGAGACCCCGATCGGCGAGGAAGAGGATTCACATCTCGGCGACTTTATCGAAGATAAGTCGATACTGAATCCGGCGGATGCTGTCGTCGCGTCAAACTTGCGCGAGATCACTGACGAAGTACTCGCGACCCTCACGCCACGCGAGGAAAAAGTGATCAAGATGAGGTTCGGTCTCGGGACCACCGGCTCCGAGCACACGCTGGAGGAAGTCGGACAGCATTTCGCCGTTACCCGCGAACGCATCAGGCAGATCGAAGCAAAAGCTCTGCGCAAGCTCCGTCACCCGTCACGTTCACGAAAACTCAAAGCGTTCCTTGACGGCGCCCCTCGGTAATCAAATTATTTAAAGGTAAAAAAGGCCGTGCTCTTTACGGTGTAATCGAATTCGTAGTTGTAGGTGTAGCCTGGAAATTCGATAGGTCGCACGTATCGGACCCTGATCTCAACCCGATCGTCGCGCTTCACGGGTGTGATGGTCGCGTTCGCCGGCACGTCGTACTCAGGCGCGTTCCTCAGCAGTTGGTCGGCCGCCCATGAAGGTTGATAGCCTTGCGTCGCTGCAACGTCAGCATAGTGCTGCATCAGATCTTTATACGTGTGGGCATGAAATGCGACGGGTACGTAAAGATATCCCGCGTACGCAGTCGCCCCGATAACCGCCATCACAATCAAGAACTGCAACCGGCCACTGCCGCGTTCACTTGATCTTCGCATTACTATGAACTTCCCTTTCGTCTCGCGCGTGCCTGTAATCCGGTCCGCAGCGATAGTCGCAACGATTTCGCACTGATGAGCTTGCCTGCAACGATCTTCGGCGCGCCCACCCCCTCGAGCAACACCCAATTGATCTGACCGGCGACACTCTTCTTGTCGTGCTTGAGCGCGCTGATAATGTGATTGATATCGAGATTGTCGGCGCGTGGTAACGGCCCGCAAAGATGCACCGCTTCCCGCAACAATTCGAGCTGTCCCGGGTCGAGCAAACCCAGGTTTCGTGACAACTCTCCGGCAACTAACATTCCATAGCCAACCGCCTCACCGTGCCGGAACACCCGATAGTTCGTAACTGCCTCCAACGCATGGGCCGTGGTGTGCCCAAAATTTAGAATGCGCCGCGATTTCGCGTCGGCGCGAACGGTGGCCTCACGCTCGTCGTTGGCGACGATTCCGGCCTTAAAACCGCAGTGTGCGGCTATCAGGTTTTCAAACTCAGGCGTGAGTAGGAACTTGCGATTCTCACGCACTTGCCGCAGTCGCGAGACCGTTGTCGCAAACAATGTCTGGTCGCTGATTAAGGCCTGTTTGACCATCTCGCAAAACCCGGAAACCAGCTCTCGCGGTGGCAGTGACAGCAGCGTTTCCGTGTCGATTACGACACACGCGGGTTGATGAAAAGCGCCCACCAGGTTCTTTCCTGACGGCAGATTGATTGCCGTCTTTCCGCCCACCGATGAATCGATTTGCGCTAACAACGTGGTGGGGACTTGCGTGAGCGGCAGTCCGCGCAGGTAAATCGCGGCGGCGAAACCAGCGAGGTCGCCGACCACTCCGCCGCCCAGCGCTACCACCAGATCATCGCGTTCGAACTGATTATCGTTCAGAAACTTGACTGCGCTTTCCAGGACTCGGAAGGACTTGTAGCGCTCGCCTTCGGGCATCAACCATTCAAAGACCTTGAATCCTTTGGCTTTCAGCTTTCGCACAATCTGGCGGCCGTAGAGTTGAAACACACGGTCGTTGGAGATGGTTGCGATCCGGCGTGGGCTGCGTGGCAGTGAAGTTGAGATTAGCTCCGCGAGGTTCAGTCTGATGCCGCGGCCGACATTGATTTCGCTTCGTCGAGATTCCTGGTTAAGGGCGAGTTCAAGCCGGCGCATGTTTGGGGCGAAAGTTGTAAGCCGTTCCAAATAGCGAATGGGCGCGACATACGTGGGAGTGCGTCGCGCCCATCCATATTCGTGGTTACTGTCCTCACCCCAGCAACCACTTGAGACGGAGGATCCACCAACCGTCTCTCTTGCCCCGCAATATACACCGCAATGCCTGTGCCGTGCAAGAGCCTTTTTTCCGGCCTGCGAACTAACTCAGCTTTCTCAACAAAAGCCGTGCATCGCACAAAAACCACCGGATTTGCTCGTTATTGAGGTCGATCAGCGTGTAGATATTTCGCGGGTCGGCGTGTAGAAATTTCACGCGATGACGTTTCTTCACACGCCGATTTCCTGCTTGATGGCGGAGGCGATTTTTTCTGCGTACGACTCGATCTGGCGCTGGCTTTCGCCTTCGATCATCACCCTGGCGAGAGGTTCCGTTCCGGAGTAGCGTAGCAGCAAGCGGCCCGTGTCGGCGAGTTGCGTTTCGACCTCACGCACCGCCGTCTGGACCACCGGAAGATCTGTAAACGGCTGCTTCCCGCGGACACGCACGTTCAGAAGCACCTGCGGGTAGGTCTGGAAGCCGGCAGTCGATTCCGAGAGCGACTTACCCGTTTCGCGTAGCGCTCTAAGCAGCGAAAGCGCCGTGATCATGCCATCGCCTGCGAGACTCAGTTCGGGAAGAATGATGTGACCTGACTGTTCGCCGCCGATACTCGCATTCAACCGTAACAATTCGTCGAGCACGTACTTGTCGCCGACGTCAGTGCGGACGAGTTTGATCTCGGCGGCGCGAAACGCGATCTCGAGACCGATATTACTCATCACGGTGGCGACGACCGTGTCGTCTTTCAATCGTCCGTGAGCTTTCAGATAGTTTGCGAGCACCCAAAGCGTCGCATCACCGTCGATGTAGTTTCCCTTTTCATCGACGAAGAGCGCGCGATCGGCGTCGCCGTCGAAAGCCACGCCGAGATCTGCTTTCTCTTTCGTTACCTGCTCGATCAACGAATCGATATGCAGCGAGCCACAGTTGAGATTGATGTTTCGACCGTCGGGATTGGCGTTGATCGCGATAGTTTCCGCGCCGAGACGTTGGAACAATACCGGCGCCAGACTGGAACTCGCACCGTTCGC